>JAJBTS010000090.1 GCA_020860885.1 Bacteroidales bacterium | reverse complement strand
ACGCAAATTAAAACAGGTTCAATTCTACTGTTAAATTAAATCTCAATATAAATAAATAAACAAGAATATAAATTAAATCATTAAAATAAATAACAACCAAAAATGAAAGACTTCTTCAAAATTATGTTTGCCTCCACATTAGGAGAAAACAAAGACAGCGTAATATTAACGGCCCTATCCTTCATGTTTTTTATAGGAATAGCCATGTCCTTCAGTAGTGAACCGGCTTATAGTCTTCAAAAAAACACGGTATTAAAAATCAATCTGAACGGCATCATCAATGACAAGGAGTCTACTTCACCTCTGAATTTCCTTATGAGCGGCACAAGTATTCCAACCTATGGATTGAATGATATTCTTTCTGCCATAAAAAAAGCAAAGGGAAACAGCAATATCAACGGTATTTATATAAACGCCGGACAAGTCATGACGGGATACGCTACCATACAACCTATTCATGAAGCATTGATCGACTTTAAGGAAAGCGGTAAATTCATAGTTGCTTATGGAGAAAACTTCAATCATCGATCTTATTTTATAAGTTCTGTAGCCGATGAGATCTATATGAACCCCGATGGAGTTTTCGATTTTCGCGGATTAGCTACATCTATTCAATTTAATAAAGAAGTGTATGAAAAATGGGGAATCGAAATGCAGGTTTTCAAAGTAGGAACTTTCAAATCGGCGGTCGAACCGTTTATTGAGACGAAGATGAGCGATGCCAACAGGCAACAAGTCACTTCCTATCTGAATGACATCTGGGGTACACTACTCAGTGGAATATCCGAAGGAAGAGGTATATCCACAGAACAACTCAACGGATACGCCGATGAATGCCTGACCTTTGCTCCTTCTGAAAAAATTGTTGAGTACAACCTGATCGATGGTTTGAAATACGGAGTGGAGATGGATCTTTTCCTTAAAAACAAATTAGGTTTGAAAGAAGAAGACAATATAAGATATGCTGGAGTTAAGAATATGAAATCGGTTCCTGACAATGAGGTTAGAACAGGAAAAGATAGAATAGCTATATTGTATGCAGAGGGAGATATTGTTGCCGACCAGATGGAATCTTTCTATTCGGGTTCAGCTATTACTGCAAAGAAATTCGTAAGAGAACTTACCAAGTTGAAAGAAGATAAAAATGTGAAAGCGGTAGTCTTCCGGGTAAATTCACCGGGTGGAAGCGCCTATGCTTCTGAGCAGATCTGGCACGCAGTAAAAGAACTGAAAAAAGTAAAACCCGTAGTTGTTTCGATGGGTGATTATGCTGCATCGGGAGGTTATTATATCTCGTGCGGAGCAGACAAAATTATTGCCGAGCCGAATACTCTGACCGGTTCGATCGGAATTTTCGGGATCATCCCTAATGGAGCTCAATTAGCTAAAAAAATGGGAGCAACCCACGATGGTGTTTCTACAAACAGACATTCGAATTTCGCAGACGATGTGCTGTCTATTCCTCTGATCGGGGTAGGTCTCCTACCCGCCCGCCCGTTAAATACAGAAGAAGGAATAATGGTCCAGGCATATATAGAAAGAGGATACGATCAGTTCTTAAGCCGCTGTGCGGAAGGCAGAGGAAAAACAAAAGAAGAAATCGATGCTATCGGGCAAGGACGGGTATGGACCGGGAAACAAGCTTTGGGACTTGGATTGATCGATGAATTAGGCGATATTAATACTGCAATAAAAGCAGCGGCCGAATTGGCGCAACTCGAGAACTATTCAATAAAAGAATACCCCGCTCAAAAAGACTTTTTCTCAAGCTTTCTCGAAGATGCCAGTGAAGGTATCAGTCAAAATATCCTGAAAGGAATTGTAGGAAAAGAAACATACGAGCAGAAAAAGCTATGGAATGCCTGGCAAAACTACGATTGCAAACAAGCAATTATTTCAGAGATTATTCAATAAAAGTACAACTTAATACCAGAGTCTTCCTGATCATATAAAAATATTATCTAAAAAATACACAAAACAATATCGTTATGAAACATTTATTATTTACTTTAATCTTCGCGTTTTTCACCCTGATTTTTGTTCAGGCTCAGGAAATACAAGAACTTCCTATCGATCCGAAAATCCGGATGGGAAAGTTAGAAAATGGATTAACTTATTATTTACGCCACAACGAATTACCGAAAGAAAGAGCGGATTTTTACATTGCTCAAAAAGTAGGCGCCGTATTGGAAAATGACGACCAGAACGGACTGGCGCATTTTCTGGAGCACATGGCTTTCAATGGAAGCACCCATTTTCCGGGCAACAGAGTGATCAGCTATTTAGAATCGATCGGGGTAAAATTCGGATACAACCTGAATGCTTTTACAAGCTACGACAGAACGGTTTATAATATATCCAACGTTCCGGTTCTTACCCCGGGAGCAATAGACAGCTGTTTGTTAGTGCTCCACGACTGGTCGGGGTCACTCACTTTGGATGAAAAAGAAATTGAAAAAGAAAGAGGAGTCATCAGAGAAGAGATGCGCATCTATGGGGGAGCCGACTGGAGAATGAGTGAAAAATTACTACCACAGGTCATGCCCGGAAGTCGTTATGCCGAACGGAATGTTATCGGAACGGAAGAAGTAATTATGAACTTCAAGCCTGAAACATTGCGTGATTTTTACAAAAAATGGTATCGTCCCGACCTTCAGGCAATCATTATTGTAGGAGACGTTGATATCAATGAAATGGAAAATAAAATAAAAGCTGTTTTTGCTGACATACCTGCTCCCGTCAACCCGGCAGAAAGAGTTTATTTTCCGGTTGAAGATAATGTTGAAACACTGGTAGGGATCGCTACCGACAAAGAAGCTACTTCCACATCTGTCATGGTATCTTTTAAACACGATCCGGTACCTCGTGAATTAAGAGGTACAATTGCAGGATTTCTAAACGACTACTTTAATTCTATCATTGCTATCATTATGAATGAGAGAATTCAGGAACTACTTCAGCAAGCCAACCCTCCTTTCGTCGGTGCAGGAGTAGGAAACAGCTCTTTCATGGGAGCAGCAACAAAAGATGCTCTCACTGGAGTTGCTTATATTAAAGATAACAATGTAGAAATGGGACTAAAAACAATCACCAGAGAAATTGAACGGTTAAACAGATATGGCTTTACTGCTTCTGAATATGAAAGGGCTAAAGCAAACTTAATCAGCAGATATGAGGCAATATTTAACGAAAGAGAAAAAACTCAAAACAGGAATTATTCTCTCGAATATATGCAACATTTTACTGTGGGCAGCTATATTCCGGGTATTGAAATGGAATACAACATGATTACATCTATAGCTCCACAAATTCCTGTCACAGAAATTAATGAATACGTTCAGGAATTGATCGGAGATACAAATATAGCTATTAGCTTTATGGCTCCGGAAAAAGAAGAAATTACTCTTCCTTCGAAAGAAAATTTACTTACCTGGTTTAATGAAGCTAAAAATGAAGATATTCAACCCATAGAAGAGACCGATAATAATGAACCATTAATGTCGGAACTTCCGCAGGGAGGAACTATTGTTAATGAAGCACAAGATCCACTTTTCGAAACTGTTAATTACACTTTATCCAACGGCGTAAAAGTAGTAATTAAACCAACACAGTGGAAAGACGATGAGATATTGGTTACGGCGTTCAGTCCGGGAGGATCTTCCCTCTTTCCGGAAACACAGATGAGCAACATCAAACTGTATAATAACTTATCCGCAATAGGGGGTCTAGCCAACTTCAGTCAAACGGAATTGAATAAAATATTAGCTGGAAAAATCGCTTCCGCAAGTCCTTACATCAGCCAACGCTATGAGGGAATAAGCGGATCTTCTTCTGTGAAAGACTTCGAAACGATGCTGCAATTGATTTACCTGAATTTTACAGCTCCGCGTTCTGATGAGGAAGCTTATCAATCCTTTATGGGAAGATATAAGTCACAACTGGAACAACAGGAAGCAAATCCGGAAATAGCTTTTGCAGATACATTCTTATACAAAGCAAATGTTAATAAAGAACGTGCAAGACGCTTGAGGACAGAAGACCTCAAAGAGGTAAATTACGATACGATCATGCAATGGAGAAAAAACAGATATGCAGATGCAAGCGATTTTACTTTTGTATTTACCGGAAACATTGATCCGGAAACAAATAAAAGCCTGATCGCCCAATATCTGGGTACACTACCTTCCTTAAATAGAAATGAAAAACCGGTAGATATTGTTGCAGACCTGACTCCGGGTGTTAATAAGACTCATTTTGAACAAAAAATGGAAAACGTAAAAGCCGTTCTTGGGAATTTGTACTGGACTACTCTCGACGAAAATATGAAAAACAAAGTAAGTATCGATATGCTTCAACAAATTCTGAATATTGTTTTTATGGAGAAAATCCGTGAAGACGAAGGAGGTACTTACAGTATTTATGCAAATTCATCCATATCTGACTATCCCAAAGGATTAACTCCGCTTCAGATTTATTTTGAAACTCAACCGGGAAAAGAAATTTATTTAAATACAAAAGTTCATGATGAGTTCCTGAATATAGCCAATAACGGACCCCGTCCGGAGGATTTCAACAAAGTCAAAGAATATATGTTGAAAAAACAAAAGGAACAGGAAGAAGAAAACAGGTATTGGAATTCAATCGTTTCCGAATATTACAGAACCGGATACGACGGTTACAGCAATTATGTAAAAACCATCCATGAGATGACTCCGGAAGATATTCAAAAAATTGCTAAAACATTTTTCGATTCCAACAATTTAATCGAAGTCATTATGACAGGTATTAAATAAAGGACTATATTTGCAGTACTATGGATGCACTGCAAACAGAAAAAGACATACATATTCATAAAGCTTTGCTCCCATTATCCTGGTTATACGGTATGGGGATAAACATCAGAAACAAACTCTTCGACTGGGGAATATTCCGTAGCGAAGAGTTTTCTGTTCCTGTTATATCCATCGGCAATTTAAGTGTAGGAGGAACCGGCAAAACACCTCATACAGAGTTTGTAATCCGAACATTAGAAAAAAAATACAGAATAGCGGTCTTAAGCAGAGGATACAAAAGAAAATCCAATGGTTTCGTGATGGCAGATGCAGAAACTTCCTCCCAGAAATTAGGAGACGAACCTTATCAGATGTATAGGAAATTTCCGGAAATCATTGTAGCGGTAGACAGCAACAGAAGAAGAGGAATCAAAAACTTATTACAATTACCGGATGCGGAAAAACCGGAAGTCATTCTTCTGGACGATGCTTACCAGCACAGATATGTCAAACCGTCTTTATCTATATTGCTTTCTGATTTTAACCGCCCATTCTATAAAGACTCATTACTTCCTTCCGGAAGATTAAGAGAACCCTGGAAAAACAACGACAGGGCCAATATCATTGTTTGTACAAAATGCCCGGAAGATATGAGACCTATGGATTACAGGCTTATTTCCAATCACATGGAATTGTATCCTTATCAGGATCTTTTCTTCTCTTCGTTCCGTTACAAAAGTTTATTGCCTGTTTTTCCGGAAAACAATCCGGTTAAAAAAGAAAGCTTAGAGCGGTTAAAAAAAGAATCTTACTCTTTTTTATTGGTAGCCGGATTAGCAAATCCCGATAGCCTGATAGAATATCTGCAACAATACACAAGTGATTTGCACTCACTTGTCTATCCGGATCATCATTCGTTCACTGCAAAGAATATTTATTCTATTGTTGATACTTTTAATGCGATCAACAATAACAAAAAAATTATTATAAGCTCGGAAAAAGATGCAGTCCGGTTGCTGGATAACGCAAACATACCGGATGACATTAAATCATCTTTTTTCTATCTTCCTATTGAAGTATTTTTTCTATTGGATCAGGAAAGCTTATTCAAACAAAAAATAGAATCTCATGTTAAAGACTTTACAAGAAACCGTGTCATGGCTTAGACCCCTCATTCCGGAAGATACGTCTATTGGTATCATCCTGGGAACAGGTCTTGGGGAATTGGTAAAAAGCATCGACATACAAAAAGAAATACCGTATGAATCGATTCCTCATTTTCCTGTATCAACTGTCGAAGGCCATAGCGGAAAACTAATTATTGGAAAACTGGGTGGAAAACCTATCCTTGCCCTCAAAGGAAGATTCCACTATTACGAGGGATACGATATGAAACAAGTTACGTATCCTATCCGCGTGATGCAACTCTTAGGTTTCCAATATTTATTTGTCTCCAATGCTTCCGGAGGACTTAACAATTCTTTCCGGATAGGTGATATCATGTTGATTGAAGATCATATCAATCTATTTCCCGAACATCCGTTAAGAGGAAAAAACCTGAAAGAATTAGGAACACGTTTCCCGGATATGTCGGATGCCTACAATAAAGAACTGAGAAAATTAGCAACATCGATCGCAGAAAAAAACAATATAAAATTACAGTTTGGGGTGTATGTAGGAACCCAGGGCCCTACTTTCGAAACGCCGTCAGAATACCGATATTTTGGAATTATAGGAGGCGATGCGGTAGGGATGTCCACCGTTCCGGAAGTTATTGTGGCCCGGCATGCAGGGATGAAGGTACTGGCTTTCTCCATCATTACTGACATAGGAGTTTATGGTAAAATAGTAGAAGTGAGCCACGAAGAGGTGTTGGAAGCCGCTAAAATAGCACAGCCCAAAATGACATTTATCATCGAAGAAATTATTAAAAAATTATGAGAACAGAAATAGCTTCATTAGGAGAGTTCGGATTGATCTCTCACCTGACAGATCATATACAGGTCTCCAATCCTTCCACGATTAAAGGAATTGGAGACGATGCCGCAGTATTGGAATATAAGGAAAAAGAGGTGTTAATTACTACGGATTTGTTATTGGAGAGAATCCATTTCGACCTTACGTATGTAGCCCTCAAATTATTGGGATACAAAGCAGCGATATCCGGTTTTTCAGATATCTATGCTATGAACGGTCAGCCGAAACAGCTCACTGTTTCTATAGGAGTATCCAAACGTTTTTCTGTAGAAGATCTGGAAGAGTTTTATATGGGAATAGAATATGCCTGTGAGCGTTACGGTGTCGATATTGTTGGAGGAGACACTTCCTCTTCTTTAACCGGACTAACCATCAGCATTACATGCATTGGTGAAGCGGATAAAGATAAAATAGTATACCGGAACCAGGCTAAAAATACAGATCTTATCTGTGTTTCAGGCGACTTAGGATCTGCTTATATGGGTCTCCAGTTGCTGGAAAGGGAAAAAGCTATTCATCAGGATGAAAAAGAATTTACTCCCGATTTTGCCGGGAAAGAATATCTCCTGGAAAGACAACTTCGTCCGGAAGCTCGAAAAGATATTATTGATTCGTTAAGTAAGAACAATATCCTCCCCTCTTCCATGATTGACATCTCTGACGGTCTTGCTTCTGAATTGTTGCACATATGCAAACAAAGTAACGTAGGTTGTGTCATCTATGAAGAACGTATTCCTATTGACTACCAGACGGCAATGATGGCGGAACAGTTCAATATGAACCTTACTACCGTTGCTCTAAACGGCGGAGACGATTATGAGTTATTATTTACCGTACCTCTCGCACTGCACGAGAAGATCAGTCAGATAGAAGGGATTCATCTTATCGGACATATTGTCGATGCAGAAGAAGGAACTCATCTGGTCACGCGCGATCAAACGCAAATTCCATTAACTGCTCAGGGGTGGAATCCTGTTTCAATGGAAGAAGAGGAAGGCGAAGAGGAAAAAGAATAAAAAAAATCTAATTTTTATTTGGATATTCAAAAAGATTCTTTACCTTTGCAACCGCAAATAAGGAGGTGCCATAGCTCAGTTGGTAGAGCAAAGGACTGAAAATCCTTGTGTCCCCGGTTCGATTCCTGGTGGCACCACTTCAAAATCAAGCAGTTACAATAAAAGTAACTGCTTTTTTTGTTGTTATTTGGAGTATTTTTAGCACGTTTATACATAGGAAAACGCAAGTTGTGTTCTCAAATGTGTTACCCAAAATGAGTACAAAAAACGCAACTATCGAGGTTATATGCTACAAGTACAAACCTCTTAAAAACAATGAATTACCAATTAAATTAAGAATTACAAAAAGCAGAAAAAGAACTTATTTGAACGTTGGAATATCTGTAAAACCTGAACATTGGGATTTTGAAAAGAATAAACCAAAACGCAATTGCCCTAACAGAGAACAAGTATTAAATATTATCTCTGACAAAACAAAGGAGATAGAGAGCAAATCATTGAATATCAATTACAGTCGAAAGACTTTACAACAAAGTCATTATTGGAGAAAGTTAATAATTCTTTGAATGCCAAAACAGTACAAGAATTATTTGATACACATATCGAGAATCTATATGCTTCTAAAAGATTAAAATATGCTGAAATGCACAAACTTGTATTAAACTCTCTTCTCAAATTCAACCGCCATTTGGATATTTACTTTTGTGATATTGATATTTCTTGGCTGAAACGTTACGAAAAATTCTTGCGAAATAGCGGATTAAAAGATAATACCATTGGGATTCGTTTCAGGACTCTAAGAGCAATATATAATCTGGCTATTGAAGAAAAAATTGTCAAACCTGAATATTATCCATTCAAGGACTATAAAGTATCAAAATTAGTTCAGAAAACAGCTAAACGAGCTATTACAAAAGATGAAGTGCTACAAGTAATCAATTACAAGGGAAAAACGGATTATGAACGTTTAGCGATTGATTTATTTACTTTTTCCTATCTGACAGCAGGAATTAATTTTGTGGATATTTCTCATTTGACAATCAATAATATTATTGACAATAGACTCTCCTATATTCGGAAGAAAACAAAGAAGCTTATTACTGTTCCGTTAAATGGAAAAGTATTAGAATTAATCAATAAATATAGACAAGCTAAAAATCCGTATTTATTCCCTATTTTAAGTTCATTTCACAAGACAGAACAACAGAAAGCAAACAGAGTTCATAAAGTAATCAGCAAAGTAAATAAGGCTCTTAAATTCATTGGAACAGAATTAAATATTCCAATTGATTTAACCACCTACGTTGCAAGACATTCCTATGCTACTGTACTTAAACGTTCTGGAGTATCAACTTCAATTATTTCAGAATCATTAGGACATAGTTCAGAGAAGATAACTCAAATCTATTTAGATAGTTTTGAAAATAGTCAAATTGATGAAGCAATGAAGAATTTATTATAACACTTTCAAAGAGAGTTTTTCTTTCATGAGAGACTCTCTTCTGTAATATTTGGTAAGATAAAAATAAATTGATTATTTTTACGAAAAAGTTAAAATACTTTTTATTATTACTTCCAAAC
>JAJBTS010000038.1 GCA_020860885.1 Bacteroidales bacterium | reverse complement strand
ATTAAATACTATCCTGCAAAAAATTCTAATGAAATCAACAGCGTTTTATTTGATATTTTCAGTTGTGAAAAAGATTTGGCTTCACATAATGCCGTCGAAGATTTTTTATTTTTGCCGGCCATTGAAGAATTAGAAAATAAAACCGGAAAAAATATATGAGTTCAAGTGTGAAAATCCTCCTGGTGGAACCCTCGGAAATTATCCGGAGGGGAATGATTTCCGTCCTGCAACAGTTAAATACGATCCATATGGAGGTATTTGAAGTAACTGAGCCAGAACAGTTGCGTTGTTCTCTGTGTTGGCGGAACCCCGATATATTAATAATTAATCCTTCGGTTTCGGGAATTTTACCTCTTCACGATATTAAAAAAGAAGCATCAAATCCTGAACTGAAATGCATAGCGTTACTAAATTCTCTTTCTGATCAAACTACCCTGAAATCTTACGACGAAACTATTTCAATCTACGATTCGGTAGAACAGATTAACGATAAATTAAATAAATTAATAGCTCAGCCATCCACACAGCCTAAAGGCGAATCACTTACGCAAAGGGAAAAGGAAATTATTGTATGTGTCATCAAAGGAATGAAAAATAAAGAGATCGCAGAAACACTTCATCTATCAGCTCATACAGTAGTAAGTCATCGTCGCAACATTGCGTCTAAATTGCAAATACATAGTACTGCGGGTCTTACTATCTATGCTATTGTTAATAAGCTGGTAGAATTAGATGATATAAAGAAATAATATTCTCAATCTTTCCATTTCAAACGGAGGCTGTTACTTACTACACTAACACTACTTAATGCCATGGCCGCCCCGGCTATCATGGGGTTAAGTAAGAATCCGGTAAAAGGATAAAGTATTCCTGCTGCAATTGGAATCCCGATTACATTATATATAAATGCCCAGAAAAGATTCTGGCGTATCGTTTTCACTGTGTTCTTGGATAACTTTATGGCTTCCGGAATTTTTTGAAGATCCGATGAAATAATAGTCATTTTAGCTACGTCCATAGCGATATCACTCCCGTGACCCATCGCGATACTTAAATCTGCCTGGGCCAGAGCTGCACTATCGTTAATTCCGTCTCCAACCATTGCAACGATCTTACCATCCTTTTGTAATTGTTGGACAAATTCGGCCTTTTCATGTGGTAATACCTCGGCTTTGTAATTTTTTATACCTGTTTGTAAAGCTATTACTTTTGCTGTGGCTTCATTATCTCCCGTAAGCATATAAATACTGATTCCCGATTCTTCCAGTTGGGTGATCGCATTTTTAGAAGTTTCTTTTATTTTATCTGCAATTCCTATCAAAGCAATTGCCTGATGTTCATCCGCAAACCAGGTTATTGTTTTTGCTTCTTCAAGTAACTTCTTGCTTTTTATCTGTAATTCTTTGGGGATGGAAATGCTATTCTCTTCCATTAATTTCTTATTTCCTGAGAAGAAAACTTTCTTATTAATGGTCCCTTTTATTCCTTTTCCCGGAATATTTTCAAAATCTTTTACTTCTAATTTTGTTGTGGAGTTTAATCCTGCAACAATAGCTTCCGCCAAAGGATGTCCCGATAATTTTTCCAACGCAAGTAAGGCCGGTTCATCACTATTATCATTATTCTGCCAGAAAATATCTGTCAGTATAGGTTTTCCCTGGGTAATTGTGCCTGTTTTATCCAGTATCACTGCATTTACACTTTGCGCTACTTCCAAACTTTCTGCATCTCGGATCAGGATTCCCTTTTCAGCTCCTTTTCCTATTCCTACCATAATAGCAGTAGGAGTGGCTAATCCCAATGCACACGGACAGGCAATGATCAGGACCGTAACTAATGACAGTATCCCATGGGTAAAACCTTCCGGTCCGCCCGCCAGCCACCAGATAAGGAAAGACAATAAAGCAATACTTATTACGACCGGAACAAATATTCCGGCAATCTTATCGACTAGTTTTTGTACAGGAGCTTTACTGCCTTGTGCTTCCTTCACCCTTTGAATGATTTGGGCCAAGAGAGTTTCTTTGCCGACTTTTTCTGCCCGGAATTGAAAACTTCCTTTTTGATTGATGGTTCCGGTATAAACTTTATCTCCGGAATGTTTGGATACCGGAATAGGTTCCCCGGTCAACATACTTTCATCTATATAAGAACTGCCCGAAGTTACGACTCCGTCGACTGGGATTTTTTCTCCTGGTTTGATCACAATATTATTTCCTTTACTGACTTTAGCAATCGGGAGAGTCAGGTATTCTCCGCTTTCCATAGCAACAGTTACTTCTTTTGGCTGAAGGCCTATAAGTTTTTTTAAGGCAGTAGAAGTATTCCCCTTTGCCTTCTCTTCCAGTAAACGCCCCAACAAGATAAACGTAATAATAACACTGGCCGCTTCAAAATAGACATGGGGATGGACGCCTCTTTGTTCCCAAAAAGATGGATACAACATATTGAATACGCTGAAAAAATAAGCAATCCCGGTACTTAATGCTACCAGGGTATCCATATTTACCGATTTCTGTTTGATTTGCTTCCATGCATTGATGAAGAAATTACGTCCGAAAAAGAACACGACTGGGGTAGACAATATCCACATAATTTCATTGGCGTATTTAATATCCATAAAGACCATGCCAATGATAACTACAGGAACGGACAATAAAGCACTACAGATCGTTTTTATTTTCAGGTCTTTGTATTCTTTCTTATGAATTTCTTCTACAGAGGATAACGAGTCTTCATCATCCTCTTCGATAAGCAGGTCGTATCCGGCATCTTGTACCCCTTTTTGTATCTCTTGCGGAGTAATTATCTCCGGATTATAATCTACATCTGCTGTTCCTGCTGCAAAATTTACAGAAGCACTGTTAACTCCTTTCATCTTAGAAATAGTGCTTTCTATTCTTACTGCACAAGCTGCACATCCCATTTGTAGGACAGGGAATGATTTTTTCCTGTTTTTGTTTTCAGATTTCATAGTTCTATTTGTTTAATTTGTTAGTACAAAGGTGGCAACAAAATCCGGAAGAAATATTATATAATTTCTTGATAAGATTACATGATTTACCCTTTGTCCAGCGGTGTTCTCGGAGTCTCCCTTATCTTTTGAAAATAACTCGGGTTTAAGCCGGTTACTTTGCGGAATTGATTGCTCAGATGTGCCGGGCTTGAATAATTCATTTTGAAAGAAATCTCTTTTAAAGAAAGTTCTCCATAAACCAAAAGTTCCTTCACTTTTTCTATTTTTTGAGAAATAAAATATCGTTCTATGGTTGTTCCTTCTATTTCGGAAAAGAGATTACTTAGATAGTTGTAATCAAGATTAAAACGATCGCCGATGTAATCGGATAAATTGGATTCCAGATATCCGTCTTTATCCTGAACCAATTCTATAATCAGTCTTTTAATTTGTTCGATTGTACGGGATCGCTTATTATCAATCAGTGAAAAGCCGATTTCTTCCAGTCTTTCCTGAAGTTTTTCTTTTTGTAAGGCGTTTAATGGTTCTCTAAGAATTACTTCTCCCAAAGATACTTCCAGTGGAGTGATTTCTAATTTTTGCAATTCTTCTTTTACCACCATGATGCAGCGGTTGCAAACCATATTCTTGATGTAGAGCTTTGGATGTTCCATGATATTATTATTGAGTGCAACGATCACATATACCCTGAATGGTTACAGTAATTTGTTGCATTTTGAAATTTAGCGGAACTTTTATTTCCGGAAGATGATTATTAAACAGGCAAAATGTTTTATTGCATTTTGTACAATGGAAATGAGTATGCAATTCATCAGGAGTGCAATCACAGCTATCTTCACACAAGGCATACTTAATAATGCCTGTCCCGTCATCTATCCTATGGATTAGATGATGTTTCTCAAAAGTCTTCAAAGTCCGGTAAAGGGTTACACGGTCGGCATGATCAAAAAGAACTTCCAGGTCGCTCAGACTTACGGCGTAGGGTTGCTTTAATAAGAATCTCAGAACCAATATTCTCATCGCCGTGGGTTTGATATTACGGTAATTCAGCTTTTTGATAATCTGATCTTCCATTGTAATATAAGGAATAGATAATTCTACAAAGTTACAATGTTTATCTGAAATGAATCTATATATCAGAATTTATTATAATAAAAAGCAGAAGTAAAATACTCTCCTTTTTCAGTAACAGAGAGCTATCAACAATGAATAGTTACCGCTAAGTGTTTACTGTCCGTTTGGCTGGTTTGCTCAGGTATATACCCCAGCGTCTCTCGGGTATATATCTCAGAGGAAAAGCGGAAAGCATTGCGATGTACCTGAGGTATATATCTCAGGCTTGCTCGGATATATACCTCAGATTTTCATTCAAAAGATACGGAGATTCGGTTCAAATTGTTATATTTGTCTATTATTAACAGATAATACAAATAAAACTATGAAAAGAATTCTTATATCCTTATTAAGCATAGTATGCTTATATGTCAATGCGCAGGTAAATAAGGAGATAAAACCTTACATTGAATTCTTAGAGAATAATGCGATGGTATCTGCAAAAGATTATGTTCTATCTATGTTTAAAGATAACGATATTGTGATTCTTTGTGAAAGACATCATGAGGAAATTACGCAATATGATTTATTTTTAGAAATAATCCAGGATCCTTATTTCATAGAAAATGTAGGAGTTTTGTTTACGGAAGTTGGAAGCAGAATATTAAATCCCGACTTAAATCTCTTTCTTCAAAATTCAAATTTAACCACAGAGCAAATTGAAAAAGAAGTCCTTAATTTTCAAAGACAATGTATGTTTGCAGTATGGGATAAATCGAATTTTGCCTATTTTATAAGAGGAATACATACTATAAATGCTGAAATAAAGCACAATAAAAAATCCGTATGTTTCCAACTGATGTTATATATATTGAAGGAAAGCCTACAGAAGGGAAGGTATATGATATGCTAATGAGAATGAAGGACCGGGATAAATTAATGGCTGATTTTATTATTGATAAAATGGATAAGATGAAGAAGTCGAATCCCGAACAAAAAGCTTTGGTCATCATGAATTACCGGCATGCTTATAAAAAACCGGTTCCTAATTCATCTGACAATACAGGTATTTTCCTTGAAGAAAAATATCCTGGAAAAGTAGCTAATATTTTTATTAATAATTACATTACAACCGATAAAAAGCCGTTGCAGGACGGGAAATGGGATGCGGCTTTTCAACTATTAGGCATTAATGATACTGGCTTCAATCTGGATGGAAGTCCCTTCGGGAAGGATAACTTTGACCACTGGGCTTTTGAAAATGATAATACTTATAAAACAATGTTTGATGGTTTTGTATTTTATCAGCCCATAGAAGAATTTAAATTAGGTGTAGGAGTACCCGGATTTATGGAGGATGGTTTTTTTGAACAGGCTGTGATGCAGCAGGAAATGTACAATAAAGTTTTGTTCACTTACCAAAAGAAGGAGATTCCACCCGTTGATAAAGAGTGGTTAAAGAAGTTAAATGATATTCAAATTAATTCTGTACCCCATTTGACTGAAATGAAAGAAGCAATTGAAAAATGGCTAAAATAATAGACTGTCTTTTCAATAAATTGGAATGTAGAAATTATCTATTTAAAAGACGTCAGCCTCAAACTAATCCATACGACTACCAACATGACTCCAACATCGGCAGCAATAGCCATTACTAAATTACTATAACCTAAAAATGCCAGGAGTATAAATAAAATCTTTACCAGAATAGCTCCGAAAGTATTCCATCGGATGGTTTTTACTGTTTTACGACTTAAGCGGATCAGGTAAGGAATCAGAGATAACTTATCATTCATTAGAGCTATATTAGAGACTTCTATTGCCGTATCACTCCCCGCTGCACCCATAGCAATACCTACCGTCGACTCTGCCAGTGCCGGGGCATCGTTGACGCCGTCGCCAACCATCGCAACAGAAGAGTATTCCTTTAACAGCCTTCTGATCGCTTTTACTTTGTCCTGAGGTAATAATTCTCCATATACCTTACGGATTCCCACCTGAGAGGCAATAAATTCTCCGGTATTTTGGTTATCTCCGGTCAGCATAACCGGCTCTATCCCTAATTTATACATTTCGTTGATGGCTTCTATGCTGTCGGGTTTGATTTCATCCGTAAGGCCGATTACTCCTTTAATAGTATGGTCGCAATTCACTACTACACTCGATTTTCCTTTATCTGCGAATTCAGTGATAATTTTTTCTACTTCCCAACTTACAGGACCGTATTCCTTCAGGTGATCCGGTTTACCTACATATACCTCTGTATTTCCACAGGTCACACAAACGGACCTGGCTCCTTTCCCGATTATACTCTCAAACTTTTTAATTGTATGCGGTTCAAATCCTTCTTTAGAGTTTCTGTTTACAATAGCTTCAGCTAAGGGATGTTCGGAATATCTTTCAGTTCCTGCTCCACAAGCCAATAACTCTTCTTTGCTGCTTCCATTCATCGGAATAATATCGGATACGATAGGTTTACCGTAAGTAATAGTTCGTGTTTTATCCAGTCCTATGGCCTTCACTGTTGCCATGGCTTCAAGATATTTACCCCCTTTCACCAGAATTCCTTTGGCCGATGCATTTCCCACTGCCGAGTAAATAGCAACCGGGGTAGAGATTACCAAAGCACAGGGACAAGAAATAACTAATAGAGTAATAGCCTGATTAAGCCAGTGATCCAGATCTTGACCTAATATAAATACAGGGAACAAAAAGAGTATCAGGGCCAGAATAATCACCGTCGGAGTATAGATTTTTGCAAACTTTTGAATAAAGTTCTGTGCATTGGATTTATTATTTTGAGCGTTATAGGTTAGTTCGATAATCTGGGAGAAGGTCGTATCTTTTGCTAATTTGGTCGTTTTAACTTCAATAAACCCTTCTTTATTAAATGTTCCCGCAAAAACATTTTCTCCTTGGGCCTTCTCTTTTGGAAGAGATTCTCCGGTAATAGACGACTCGTCTACAGTCGTTTCTCCGTTAGTGATAATTCCGTCCATAGGAATCATATCGTAAGGCTTTACCTGGATAATACTTCCGATAGGAATTTCTTCTACTGGGGTTACTTTCGAATTTTCTTTCAGTAAAGCTGTGCTGGGAGTGTTCTTGACAAGATCGTCAAGGGCAGACATGCTGTTCTCTATTCCTATATCTTCCAGCTTTTCTCCCATAATATACAGTATAATAACTACCGCAGCTTCTGAATATTGTTGTAAATAAAAAGCAGCTACGACTGCAATGAGCATCAGTAAATTAATATTGCTGAAATTAAGAGTGAAGAGTGATTTGAATCCATTCCACAATACTTTGTAGCCTATTAGCAAGATGAAAGAACCATAGAAAAATGGAGCGTAAGGCATAGGTATCTCAATGCCTGCAATAGATAAAACCTCTAATACTATAGACAGAATAACAGCCAGAGATAGAAAAACAAATTTTTTATCGTTTAATGGAAGTTTCATGAGTAAGTAATTTATATTTTCAAGACAAAGATACTCTAAGGCTGAATGCAACTGTATTGCATTTCTTACTGTAAAATTAACATAAATAGTTTTTCAAAAAAATTATTTATTTTACCTTTGCACTCCTAATGCAATTACGAATTAAAACTAACACTTATGCAGTACATTTTAAAAACAACACTCACTTTATGTGCGTTATTATTTTCGACTCTTTTATTTTCTCAGGATGATGTAGTTAATGTGGATAATGATACCATCTTTGGTAAGATTATTGAATTGAACGATGATTTTATCCGGTTTGAGACGGTCAATGACCAGGGGATTAAGACAACCAGTAGTATTAAAACAGAATACATCTCTTCTTATAATTATTCTGAAATCCCGGTTGATGAATTAGCTTATGAGTCTTCGCCCATTAAAAAAAATGCAGTTCGTATTTCTTTCGGAGGGGGATATGCGGGTAGATTAGGAAAATTATTAAAAACGGGAGACTCTGCTATCGATGCGTTATCATCGGATTTAAGACATGGATATGCACTAGAGGGAGATTTTCATTTCTATTCTAATTTTAAAGAGAAGAACTCTACTAATTTTGGTCCCGCAATTAATTTTAATTACATAAATTCCTCTGCGGAAACTTATACTACCCCCCATAGTTATAGTGGAGAAAAATTGAAAGCAAGCCAATCGATTATTTATATAGGACCAGGCCTTGCAATGTGCTCCAATTATGAGAATTGGGTTTTGACAGGATCACTCGGATTGGGAGCCTTATTTTATACAGAGAAAGCAACACTCTCTGGAGTTGAAGAAAAATTAACTGCTACCGTTTTTGCAACCAATCTTAGTTTTGGAGTGGATCATAAAATTTCCAGTAATATGGGACTTGGATTAAAATTATCTCTTTCCGGAGGAGCGACTGAAAAGGTTAATTATGAAGGGCACACAATGGATTTAGGCTATAAATTAAGTCTTACTTCCTGGATGGCTTCTTTTATCCTTAGTTATAGAAATTTTTAGTTAATTAAATTGTATCATTATGAAAAATTTTAAGTTATTTATTTTCTTTGGAACTTTCCTATGTATATTTGTATCTTGTAGCCCGTCACAAAAGATAACCTACAATCTGGATAAGGTGCAACCGAATACCGAATCAGTGGGTATAATAGTATCTGTTCAGCCTTTTGGTGATTTGCGTTCCGAATCTGAAATCAATCAGAATCAACTGAACGCTAAGCGGATGGTGGAAACTATTAATGAGAAATCTACTTGTATTAATGCCGATAAATTATATAAGGTTCCTGTAGGGACCCAAATGGCAGATATTTTTTCTCAATACTTAAATAAGAGAATGTATTTTGGAGAGGTCGTTCTGAACCAAAAAAATCAGGCGGATTATTACATTACTGCTAATATCAAACACTTTATAGGACAACAGGAATTCTCTTCCGCAGCGGCTGTCGGATCACACTTCGGCTTAATAGGAGCTTTGGTTACAGCTAACGTTAAAACGAAAGGGGAAATTATTATCGAATTGACGGATATTGCCATTTACGATAAAGAAGATAATTGTATTGCTCAGGTGGGTGATTTTAAGAAAGAATTTTCAGGTGAATTTCCTGCAGATGCCAGCTGTTCCTGCATTTATCGAAATATCAATAATTGTCTTGCTGAATTCAACGAAGAGTTGGGAAAAGTTTTATTTCATGCTGTAAAGATAGCAGCAAAATAAAGGATATTCTTAGTTCTTGTTAAAGCTTAACTGAGAAATCGTAAGAAAGACCATATTAAAAGGGCATCAGAAGGTGAATTAGTACTTTCTGATGCTTCTTTTTTTGTATTACTTTTAGAAAGAGGAGCTTGTTCTTCTTTTTGTTTTTCTTCTTCTGTTGTGTCCATGAATTGATTTGATTTCGACAACAAAGATATACTTACACTTTCATATCTTATTGACT
>JAJBTS010000053.1 GCA_020860885.1 Bacteroidales bacterium | reverse complement strand
ATCCGGGACACAGAACCGCATGGTTGAATGCTGTAAAAAAAGATAATCTGACATGGACTCAGGTCTCTGACCTGAAAGGTACTGAAAACTCTGCAGCCATTCTTTATAAAATCAATTCTATCCCTCAAAATTACTTACTGGATCCTAATGGCATAATCATTGCTAAAAATTTAAGAGGGCAAAGCCTGATAAAAACGTTGGAAGAAGTACTGCCTGAAAATTAAAAATTGCCGGGTGAAAGAAACACATTTTCATTAATCAACTCTTAATTTTCATTTTTTATATACGCTTTTTGATTTTTCTTCGTTATTATCTACGTATTAGCTAATTCAAACTACGACATGTTAGATTATATTAAGGGAGAGATTACGGAATTAACTCCGGCCTCAGTTATCATCGAGACCGGTGGTCTGGGCTATCTGGCAAATATATCTCTTAACACATATTCGTCGCTGAACGGACGAAAAGAATGCAAACTTTTTGTTTATGAAGCAATCCGGGAAGATGCCTATCAACTTTTTGGCTTCATCGATAAAAGGGAAAGGGAATTATTCCTTCTGCTGATATCCGTATCCGGAGTAGGTGCCAATACTGCCCGTATGATTCTATCTTCCATGGCCACATCCGAGCTGGAAAGTGTTATTTCTTCCGGAAATTCCTCGGCATTAAAAACGGTGAAAGGAATAGGAAGTAAAACCGCTGAAAGGATAATTATTGATCTGAAAGATAAAGTTAAACCGGGAGAAAGTTCCTCATCCCCGCTTTCTCCTTCCAATATCGTTACTGAAGTTGCCCGTGAAGCTGTTTCTGCATTAACTATGCTAGGCTTCAACCAGCCGGCATCCCAGAAAGTAGTTAACAAAATCGCAAAAGATAATCCCGATTTAACTGTTGAACAAATTATCAAGACTGCATTAAAAATGCTTTAATGAAGAGTAATAGGAAAAGATATATCATTATTGGAATTATAGCCTTACTGTCGGGTATATTTTATGCGCCCGGAATTACTGCTATATCCGGTATCCATCAAAATGTAGTTCCGTCGACTGCTGCAAACGACACGACTCCTGCATTTCCTGTGTCTCCTATTATACCTCAAACGTACGAACAATTAAAAAATAATTATCCGATCGACCTTCGGGATCCTGAAGATTTCGGAGATAAATTCGAATACAATCCTAAAACGAACCGTTACGAACTGCAAACCAAAGTCGGCGATTCAGACGTAACAACTCCCATCTCCCTGACTCAGGAGGAATATTTGAATTATACGTTGAGCAAGAGCATGAGCTCTTACTTCAAATCCAGGAACGACGAAGAATATACCGAAGAAGGAGAAGAGCGTAAAGACAGGGACGCATTATCTATGTTTGATTTCAATTTCGACCTGGGCCCTGCTGAGAAAATATTCGGCCCGGGAGGAGTACGCTTGCAGGCTCAGGGTAGCATTACCACAAAGATAGGCGTTACACACACTTCATCCGGAAATCCGACTTTAAGTGAAAGACAAAGAAAAAGATTTGCTTTCGATTTCGACCCTCAGATACAAGCCAATATCACAGCTTCTGTTGGAGATAAAGTAAATTTCGACCTGAACTACAATACGGAGTCAACTTTTGACTTCGATTCTAAAAAATTAAAGCTGGCTTACGAAGGAAAAGAAGATGAAATCATCAAAGTACTGGAAGCCGGGAATGTGAGTATGAATACTACAAATTCCCTGATTCGGGGCGGAGCTTCTCTTTTTGGTATACGTACGCAGTTGCAATTCGGTAAACTGACCGTAGATGCAATCTTCTCCCAGCAAGAATCCCAATCCCGGTCCACCTCATCGAAAGGGAGCGTACAGACAACTCCATTTGAAATCACAGTAGATAATTACGATGAGAATATGCACTTTTTCCTTTCTCATTATTTTTATGATACTTACGACAAATCAATGAAAACATTACCTATCCCTCAATCCGGAATCAGCATCGATGAAATTGAGGTATGGGTTACTAATAAGCGTTCCAACTACGATCAGGCACGGAATATTGTTGCATTTGCCGACTTAGGGGAAAGAAACCCGTCCAATCCCGGCATTTCACTTACCGGCAACCCGAATATAGGCCCTGACAACCGGACAAACAGTCTTTATTCGACCCTGGAAAGCCCTGTGTTTGCTGAAGCAAGGAATATTAGCAATGTAAACCAGGTTTTCCAATCCAATCCCATAGGCAACGGACAATATTTAGAGAACGGAAGGGATTATGAAAAAATTGAAAACGCCCGTAAATTAAACGACTCGGAATTTCGTATAAACCGGGTATTGGGATACATCAGCCTGCGCACACAGTTACAACCCGATGAAGTATTAGCCGTAGCTTTCAAATACACTTACATGGGGAAAACTTATACCGTAGGAGAATTATCGACCAGTAATTCAGAACAGCCAAATAACACTCTCTTTCTGAAATTATTGAAAGGAACATCTATGATCCCTACTTCCCCAACCTGGCGTTTGATGATGAAAAACGTTTATTCGATCAGTAACCGCAGCATCGAAAAAGATAAATTCAGATTGGATATAAAATACCAGAACGATTCTACAGGTGCTTATCTCAATTATTTAACCGAAGGAAATATAAAAAATCAGCCTCTTTTGAGAGTGATGAACTTAGACAGACTGGATTCGCGAAACGAACCTTATCCTGACGGATTTTTCGACTATGTGGAAGACTACACCGTAGTATCTCAATACGGGAAAATAATTTTCCCTGTAGCAGAACCTTTCGGAAGACATCTGGCCGATTCACTGGGAAGAGACAGTACCAAGTACGCATTTACTCAACTATACGATTCGACCCTTACTGTTGCCCGGCAGAATGCTGAAAAGAATAAATTCATTTTAACAGGGGAATACAAAGGTTCGGGAAGTTCCAATATAGAACTGGACGGATACAATATAGCCAGAGGTTCGGTAACAGTTACCGCCAACGGAGTACGTCTGACCGAAAATCAGGATTATACGATCAATTATGCTACCGGTGAGGTGACAATTATTAATCCGGCCTATGAAAATGCTAACATACAGACTTCCTATGAAAACAGGAATGCTTTCGGTATGCAACGTAAAACTATGATGGGGGTAAATCTGAATTACGCTTTTTCCCCTACTTTCAATTTCGGAGCAACGATCATGAATTTAAGTGAGATGCCTCTAACTATGAAAGTAAATCCGGGAGAAGAATCTATCAATAATACTTTGTTCGGGTTCAATCTGAATTATTCCACTCAGTCTCAATGGCTGACAAATATGCTCGATAAAGTCCCCCTACTGGAACTTACAACTCCGTCCCAAATTACTTTCAATGCAGAATATGCCCAGCTTATCGCCGGGCATTACCAAAGTGAATACGGAGGAGATCATTCTTACATTGATGATTTTGAAAGAGCAAAGATGCCTACGGATCTCCGTTCTCCCTACGCATGGAAACTATCGGCCACACCTTCCTATTTTCCCGAATCAAGATTAGTAAATAATATAGAATACGGAAACAACAGGTCTTTGTTGGCATGGTACTATATCGACGGCTTATTTACCCGTAAATCTTCATTAACTCCTACTCACATCAAAAACGATGACGATCAGCTTTCCAATCATTTTGTAAGGGAAATACGGGATCAAGAACTTTTCCCGAATAAAGATATCCGTTACAACGAATCATCAACTATACCGGTATTGAACCTGGCTTTTTACCCTAAAGAAAGAGGTCCCTACAACTTAGACCGTAAGATAAATCCTGACGGAACTCTCCAGAATCCTCAGGATCGCTGGGGAGGCATATTCAGAAAATTGGAAAGCGGACAAACCGATTTTGAAGCGAATAATATTGAATACATCGAATTCTGGTTGATGGATCCGTACGTATACGATAAACAAAACGGCGTAAAAAAGGGTGGTGTCCTTTATTTCAATCTGGGAGATGTATCGGAAGATATCTTAAAAGACGAAAAGAAATTTTTTGAAAACGGTTTACCTATTGACGGTGACCTTTCCAAAGTAGATGAAACCATTTGGGGACATGTACCCAACATACAGTCACTTAATTATGCGTTCGACAATAATACCAACAGCAGAAGATTGCAAGACGTCGGGTTGAACGGATTAAGTACGGAAGATGAGTTCAGATTTCCGACTTATATCGAATACCTGAATGACATAAATAATATACTTTCTCCGGAAACAAAACAAAAGATGTTGCAGGATCCGTTCTCTCCTCTCAGAGACCCGGCAGGAGACAACTATCATTATTTCCGGGGTTCTGATTACGATGCAGAGGAAATGCCTATTCTCGGCCGCTACAAAAGATACAACGGTACGGAAGGAAATTCCGTCGATGCAAGCGATTCGCCCGAAAGTTACGCCACGGCGGCTCAGATCGCACCGGACGTAGAAGATATCAATCAGGATAATACTTTGAATGAGACGGAACAATATTTCCAATACAAAGTAAATCTTCATCCCGATAGTATGCAGGTAGGAATGAATTATATCGTTGACCAACGCGTAACCAGTCCTACTCTTAAAAACGGTAATAAAGAAGAAGTAACCTGGTATCAGTTCAAAATACCGGTACAGGATAAAACGAATCGGGAACAGGTGGGAAATCCGTCTATGCAGTCGATTCGTTTTGTCCGTATGTTCCTGACTCAGTTTACTGATTCTGTGATCCTGCGCTTTGCTACCCTGGAACTGGTTCGTGGCGACTGGAGGACCTATACTCAGGACCTTTCGCAACCGAACTTACCCGCGCAGGGAAAAGGAACGATCAGCGTAGCTGCCGTTAACCTGGAAGAAAACGGTGACAGAGAGCCGGTTAACTATATTATGCCTCCGGGAGTAAACCGGATGACCGACCCGGGACAGCCTCAAATGATCATGCAAAACGAGCAAGCTCTATCTGCAAAAATAACGAATCTGGAACCGGGAGATGCCAGAGCTATTTATAAAAATCTGGGACTCGACACCCGGCAGTACAAACGCATCCAAATGTTTGTGCATGCTGAGAAATTGCCGGAGATAGAAGATCCAAGACCTGTAGAAGATAATGAGCTTTCTATTTTCTTACGGCTAGGATCCGACTATAAGAATAATTATTATGAATATGAAATACCTTTGAAGCTGACTCCTCACGGACAATACAGCGATAGAAACACTGCCCATAGGGAAACGGTCTGGCCGAACGCGAATATGTTCGACTTCCAGTTTGAACTCTTTACGAATCTTAAACTTTCCCGAAATAAAAAGAAAAGACAAGGAGATGAGGACGTTAATTTCCATACGGTTTATTCTGAGTACGATCAGGCTAAGCCATTAAACAAAATTTCCATATTGGGAAATCCTTCTTTCTCGGATATCAAAGTAGTTATGATCGGGGTGCGGAACAATTCCAGTTCCGATAAATCGGCAGAGATATGGGTGAACGAATTGCGTCTCACTGAATTCAATGAAGATGGTGGCTGGGCGGCTAATGCCAATCTTTTTGTCGGCCTTTCGGATCTGGGTTCATTGAATGTATCCGGACATAAAGAAACTGCAGGATTCGGCGGACTGGATCAGGGTATTATGGAACGTAACCTGGATGATAAACATTCTTTCAGTATAGCGACTCAACTCGAATTGGGAAAATTTTTCCCTGAAAAGGCTAAAGTAAGTATCCCTTTGTATTATTCTTACAGTGAAGAAGAAGTAAGTCCTAAATACAATCCGTTAGATCAGGACATTTTGCTTAAAGATGCCTTAGATGCGGTAGAAACAAAAGCGGAGAAAGATTCTATCAAAAACTTTGCGGTAGATAAAGTAACGAATAAGTCTTTCGCCCTCAATAATGTCCGGGTAAATATTAACAGTAAGAATCCAATGCCATACGACCCGGCAAACTTTACACTGGGGTATTCCGTAACTGAAAATAATGTACGGAATGCGACTACTGAGTATGAACGGCAATTAGAACAACGTTTCCTCTTCAGTTATGTCTATTCCCCTATGGTAAAACCTTTGCGCCCGTTTTTCAGAAACAGCAAAGGAACCAGCAAGTCTAAATTCCTGAATGAATTACAATTCGGATATTTACCTAAAAATATCGCTATCAATTCCGATATGTACCGCAATTATTATGAATTGCAATTAAGGGATTTAGGAAATCTGGGCAATAATATGATCCCTGTATCGTTCCGGGAAGACTTCTATTGGGACAGATCATTGGCGATCAACTGGGAGTTGACTAAAAACCTGCGCTTCAACCTGAATACAAATACGAATGCCCGCATCGATGCTCCGCATGTTCAGGTAAACAAAAAGTTCAATATGGATGATTACAGTTTATGGAAAGATTCCGTAATGAAAAGTATCAGAGATATGGGTACGCCGATGGAATATCACCAAACATTCTCGGCTACTTACCAATTGCCTTTCCGATCTATTCCTATCCTTAATTTTATCAACGGATCTCTTTCTTACAATGCTCAATACGAATGGCAAAGAGGAGCTACGATTCAGGATGCAGAGTTCGAAATGGGAAATACGATCACGAATCAAAGAACAATCGGCCTGGATAACATCTCATTCAACCTGTTAACTTTATATAATAAAAGTTCATTCCTGGAAAAAGCAAACAAGAAATATGTGATGAATAAAAACACCCAAACTTCTTCCAGAACAAGGAACAACCAAAACAACCAACGTGCGAATGAAAACAGGAAGAAAAAATTTGAAGGTACTGTTACATTAAATCCGGATTCCGCCACACTCGTCAAACACTCCCTGAATAACAAACGTGTTAGAGTATCGGCTCGTAGCGAGAATGGTAAAATATACAAAGTTAAATTCAAGGCTATTGATAACAATACTGTCCGTATAAACAATAAAGATTCGGTTATACTTAACGTCACAGTAACTCAATTACCTCCTTTGGACGACTTGATGTGGTACAAAATAGCGCAAGGAACAGCCCGGGGCCTTATGATGGTAAGAAATGTCAATTTCTCCTACAGTCAGACACAAGGACTTATGTTGCCTTATTTCAAACAGGAGATAGGAGACTTCTTCGGGCAGGGATCATCAAATGCAGGCAAGGCTCCCGGATGGGATTTTGCCTTTGGATTAGTAGGCGAAGATTACATCGACAAAGCCATTGATCGGGATTGGCTTTACAGAAACGATTTGAATGTTAATCCGGCAATGTTCAACACAACTGAGATGTTCAGCTTCTCCGCTCTTTTAGAGCCTATGGTCGGATTAAAAATTACTTTGAATGCAAACCGTACGGCTACCGACCAGAGCAATATCCTGATCACTCAAAATTCGAAGAGCAAACGTTTCAGCGGTAACTTTACAATGACTACCATAAGTATTGGTACGGCATTCGGCAAGAGTAATGCCGATAATGGATATTATTCCGAAACATTTGAAAAGTTTTTGAATAACAGACAAGTGATAGCGCAAAGGCTTGAAAATAATTATCAGGGAACGACTTATCCTACGAATGGATTTCTTGAAGGAACAGCAATAGGCGGAACACCTTATAATCCTTCTGAGCACGGCGGTGTCAGCCTGAATTCCAGTGACGTTTTAATACCCGCTTTCTTAGCTGCTTATACCGGGAAAAATGCAGGCAAAATCAGCTTAAATCCTTTCCCTGCTTTGAAAAATTTACTTCCGAACTGGAAACTGACTTATGAAGGATTAATCCAATTGGCTCCTATAAGTAAACATTTTAAAACATTTACACTCGAACACGGATATAAGAGCAATTATTCCGTAGGGCAGTATACCTCCCATACGGAATGGGTAGAAGCAGGAAACGGACTCGGATTTATTCAGAGCCAGACCAATACTCCTCTACCCTCTTCTCCTTACAATATTACAGCTGTAAGTATCAATGAAATTTTCGATCCGCTGATTGCTCTCAACTCGGTATTCCATAATAATATGAGTGTAAAACTTTCTTATAAAATATCACGGAATATAAGTTTGAATATATCTTCTTATCAGATCGTAGAAGCAAGTTCTACCGATATAGGTGGTGACCTTGGGTATCGTTTCGAAAATTTTAACCGGGTAATAGGACTACGTAAAACGGGAGGACAAAGCTTCAACAATGAATTAAAAGTTTCTGCCGGTCTTTCTTACAAACGGGTACAAAGTCTTATCCGCAAAATACAGGATAATTATACACAGCCTCAAAGCGGCGACTCCCAGTTGATGTTAAAGCTCACAGCAGATTATAATATGAGTAGGTTGGTAACACTTCAGGCTTTCTTTGACAGGCAGGTAAGTAAACCTCTTATATCCTCGACCGCTTATCCGCTCACTAAAACAGCTTTCGGATTTAATCTGAGAATAAGTTTATCGAGATAATTTTGACCGGTCTATAATTCCTGCTACTGTTAAATCTCCCGTTACATTTACAGATGTTCTTAACATATCCAAAGGACGATCAACGGCCAATATCAGCGCCATCCCTTCGGCCGGAATACCTACGGAAGTTAAAACCATGGTCAGAATAACATAACTTCCACCGGGAATAGCCGGTGTTCCTATGGAAGAAATAGTAGTCATAAGTACGATCGTGAGAAGTTGCGACCAGGAAATATCTATTCCTAAAACCTGGGCGATAAAAAGAATAGAGATAGCCTGAAAACAACTGGTTCCATCCATATTTATTGTTGTTCCTACCGGTAAAACGAAGGAAGCCGTTTTATTGGATATATTCAGTTCCTGTTCTGCTACTTCCATGGTTAAAGGTAAGGTGGCCGCACTTGAACTGGTGGTAAATGCCAAAAGCTGTACAGGATAAGCTTTTTTCAAAAAATCTTTCACAGGGATATCGGTAAAAAAATGAACCAGTAAAGGATAAAAACCCAAGATTAAAAGGAACAAAGCAAAAACTACTAAAACCCCGTACACGGCAAGCGCTCCAAACACACCTATATTACCCGAAAATTCCACTATCAATCCTGCCATTAACGCCCCTACTCCAAACGGAGCTGTTTTTATAATCAGATCAATCATTTTAAGAACGATTTCTGTAATTGCATCAATCAGGTTTAATAACGGATCTATCTTATCTTTAGGAACAAAAAGAGCTGCGATAGAAAAAAGTACGGCAAAAAATATAATTTGCAACATATTCCTATTATTAGAAGCCGCATGGACAATATTATCCGGAATTATATCGTTTAAGAAATTCAAAGGTCCTAACTCTTCCTGTTGTACTCCCAAATCAATATTTTGCTGAACTTGTTCCAGATAAGTTTCATCGAGAATAATAGTTTCTCCTGCATCAAAAAAAGTTCCTGGTTTAACGATTCCCCCCCAAAGTTAACCCTAAAATAATAGCGATAACAGTAGTGATAAGATAAATAATTATCGTCTTCAATCCCATCTCAGAAAACTTCTTGACATCTCCCAGAT
>JAJBTS010000343.1 GCA_020860885.1 Bacteroidales bacterium | reverse complement strand
TTCTCGGGCCGATTCTATTGTAAATTCGAATGCAGACAGTGCAGAATATATTTTAAATACAATTACTGACTCTGATTTATCAGATAAACAACTTGCTGATTACTGGAGGTTACGGACCAAAACTCATACTTTGAAAGGAAAATCTACAGTAGAAGATTCAATGATCGTTTATTCTCTGGAATTCTATAAAAAGCATAATATACAGGAAGAACTGAAAGAATCTTATAAATTTACTATCAATCATTTTGCATGGAAGAATGATTCTGTAAATTATAATTCTTATATGAACGAAGCCATGCAATTTGCCCGGCAAGGTAGAGATAGTCTTTTTACCTCTAACCTACTCCGGACAAGAGCTAATCATTATTACGATGCAAAGAATTATAAATCTGCGATCCCGTATTATGAAAAAGCGTCAGAATATAATCCCTTCCTTCCATCGAATCTTTATATGATTGCTATTTCCTATTCTTTTATGGACAAAACAATATACTGTGATTCTATCGATTACTGGATGAACAAAACAATCGCTTTGGCTAAAGAACAAAAGGATACACTCCGCCTGCGACATTATTACCGTAATTATGCAGATCTACAAATAGGGATGAAGGAATACGATAAAGCTCTGGAGAATGTAAGAAATATGAAAAAATATTCGGTAAAAGAAAAATTCAGTGTGGAATCTTTCATGAAAGCCAATATATATCTTCAGAAACATGATTTGGATTCCGCTCAGTTCTATTTAAATAAAATGCTGGAACAAGATTTTAGGGAAGACGATGACAGAAGTTTTATTTTTACTAAAGAAGGGTTAACCTTATTGCAAAATATTATCGACTATGGAAGAGGAGAAACTTTTGATTTAAGTCTTATCGGACGGTATACGGATTCTTTATATTTTGACCAGCTAAGAAATAAATTAAAATCGGAAGAGCAAATAACAGCTAAAGAAAAATTAAAAGAAGAGAATCTGAAACTTACCATCAGGAAACAGCAAATCCAATTGATATTATTTGTTGTGCTTTTCATTTTAATGATCGGCAGCGGAATTATATATCTTTATATGAAAAAGAAAAAAGAAAGGCTTTTTCAGATAGAAGAAAAAATGGAATCGTTGCAAGAGTTACTGGCAGACGTATCTGACGATCTACGGGAAAGCAGAGAAAAAAGCTCTTTCTTCAAAAAAGTTTTACTGCAACAATTGGGAATCATACGTCTAACAGCATCGAATCCTACTGCTCAAAACCAGGAGATGCTTCATCGTATGGTAAAAATAACGAATGAAGAAATTCCCGTCGATTCACTGATCGTATGGGAAGATCTGTATGTTTTAATTGATTCTTTATACAACAACTTCTATACAAATATGAAAAAAACCTTTGGAACCATTCTTTCTCAGAAAGAATTACAACTTTGTTGCCTTCTTTGCGCTAACTTTACGACTAAGGAAATAAGTGTAATCAGTGTTCAAAGTGTTCGTACCATTTATCAACGCAAATCAATCTTAAGAGATAAATTAAACATGGATCCGAGAGAAGATATTGCAAATTTTATCCGGCAAAATTCATCCATATAACCTATTCATCGACTCATATAAACATTTTAACAAATACGGAACTTTAACTTAATGAATATAAGACAATTGCCATTCCGGATGCAGTAACGGTTTCTACCCGATATAAATAAAAAATACAAACTTTTGAACTTACTTTGCATATACAAAAATGATCTACATTATGAAAAGGAACAATTCTACAGTTAAACTTTTGTGCGTTTATTTTATTTTAATCCTGGTCTCTTTAAAAAGCTATTCTCAGGAGACAAGCGATATTAAAACAATACCCATTCACAAACTCAATAAGGATTTTCCGGTAAAGTATAGTTGGAATAGTCCTATAGACGCCTTTGTAACCATAAACTATATCAACACAAAGGGTAAAAAAGGATTATTAAGACCGTATAGCACTTACCGTTTCCATCCTTATTTCCCTGATGAAAACACACCCGACAGTGAATCATCAGAAGAACTGATAAATGATATACTGGACAGAGAAGCGAAAGAATGTATTATTTATAAGGATTCGGTTGCCGCAGTTATTTCTACTTATAAAGATTCCTTGTATGCAATAAGGTATCTTAGTTGTGAAGATGGGAAATGGTTAAATGCCGGAGAAGATCTCGGAGAAGGACTTGTAGAAACACGGGAAAAAGCCATAAGTAATTTTGCGAATCTGGCTTCCTACATTCCTATGATAGAACGGATGAAACAAACTCCTAAAGACACTCTAAATTTCATAAACTATATAAAGGAACATGGAAAAAAACCCTCAAAATATGTATTGGAAAAATTATCCAAACATAAGGTGGTAGTATATGGAGAAATGCACAGAAGAAAGGTTTCATGGGATGTTTTGAATGAGGTTATTCAAAGTCCTGAATTTGTAAAAACCATAGGAACTGTTTTCTTTGAATTACCTTCTCACAAACAGAAAGATCTGGATTTATTTTATTCCAAAAAAGATTTAGATACGGATATCTTATTAGAAGTCTTTGGTGCTGAACAAATCAATGGATGGCACGATAAAGATGAATTTGATTTTATGATTGCATTAAAAAGATTAAATGATAAGTTGCCGGAAGACCAGAAAATAAAAGTTATACTAACGGACTATCAGATACAATGGGATTCTATCAGAACAACAGAGGAATTTAAGAATTTTCCTAAAAAAGATAGGAATACACATATGGCAGACGTTATTGAGCAGAATTTGAAAAAGTCTTCCGATACCCGGAATTCTCTATTCATAGTAGGTTTTATGCATGCTCACAAAAAGAACCTTCCGGGAATGTTTTCAGCTCCACAGGGGCAAGAACCCGCTCTTACAGCCGCTGCTCAGTTGGTTAAACAATTCCCGGATGAGGATATTTTTTGCATTTTCCCTCATTGTGCTACCATCAGCAACTCCGGTATTGTTGGAGGAAAAATCAGGAACGGACTGTACGATTATATATTTGAATTAAACAACAACATTCCGGTAGCTTTCGACTTAGCTGATAGCCCCTTTGGACGCGAACCTTTCGACGGTGCATTGGAATTAAAATTCAATTCTGCTATAGGAAATTACGAAGATAATTACGACGGATATATTTTCTTCCGGAAACTCGAAGATGAAGAAAAGGGTAATCCTCTTTACGAACTATTTACCGATGATTATGTGGAAGAAATCAAAAGAAGGGCCAAAGTAATCGGTAGGAAAGAAGAGGAAAAATGGTTCTACGGAGTATTACTAAAGGATTTGACAAAGGAAATAATAATACAATCCATGGAAGAGCATGCTCAAGGTAAGAGATGGAATTTTGATGACTAGCAAAAATTCATTTGTTAATCCTTTTTCTGGATAGGTATTTAATCCACGAGAAAGGTTTCCGCTCTTTGCTATAATTCATATCCTGTTCATTTTCACGGGCTTCTCTTTCAAAGGAAAGATTATAATAACTTTTAGAACCATATAGTAGCAATTTGATCATCCATTCGATCAAATACCAGATATAAAAAAAGATATAAAGCATCTCTTTCATTTGTTGTGTATGGATCCTTTCGTGATTGATCGTTGTCTTGGATAAAGGATGAAAGCTTTTTTGAGCAAGTACAAGCCCGAAAAGATTTATCGCTACAAATCCTTTTATCGGAAGGTATTTATTGTAAATGATTTTCATTCCTATTCTTATTGTATGCCGAATTAAATATAAATTCTCTACGTACTATTACAAACTCTATCTATTTAGATAATTACACAACCCGTAAAATTGTTTTAATCCCATTCCGGTTATTCCTAAATTCGCCTCTATACTTCCATTTCTAAGATTTTATTACTTTTGTTGAAACGAACACTAAGAAAAATCTTATATTTCAATGGAGATAGAAACAATTCTGGATAAAATATATGAACTCCCGGACTCTTCCAAGGAAAGCCTCCTGGAGTTTATTACTGAAGTTGAATATCCTAAAGGCTATCGTTTATTAAATGCGGATAAAACAGAAAGAAATATCTTTTTTATCAAAAAAGGAATTGTCCGTGCTTATACTTACTCATCGGGCGATGAAATTACTTTCTGGTTTGGAAAAGAAGGGAATACCGTAGTGTCTATGAAAAGCTATGTCAATAACCAGAAAGGATACGAGAATATTGAATTGTTAGAAAATTCCATACTATACAAACTAAGTGTCCCGGCATTGGATAATCTGTTTGTAAAAGACATACACATAGCCAATTGGGGAAGAAGGTTTGCAGAACAAGAATTACTCAAAACGGAAGAAAGACTGATTGAAAGACAATTCAAAACAGCATCGGAGAGATACGGCGAATTAATAAAAAACCATCCTGAACTCCTTCAAAGAATACAATTATCGTATATTGCCTCTTATCTTGGAATAACTCAGGTTTCTTTAAGCCGGATCCGGGCGAATATAAAATGATTATTTTTTATCATTTGTAAAATTTTCTTTGAGACCTATTTACGACCTTTGCAATAAAAAGCAAATATTTTATGAATTGGATCATTTTAATTATTGCAGGGTTATTTGAAGTAGGATTCACTTCCTGCTTAGGGAAAATCAAAGAAACTTCAGGAAATGAAATGTACGGTTGGGCCATAGGCTTTTTAATCTCACTTTCCATTAGTATGGCTTTACTGATAAAAGCAACACAAACCTTACCTATCGGCACGGCTTATGCTGTATGGACAGGAATTGGAGCTGTAGGAACAGTCTTAATGGGGATCTTTGTTTTTAATGAACCCGCCAACTTCTGGAGAGTATTTTTCATTTCTACCTTGATTGTTTCAATCATCGGCCTTAAATTTGTATCTCATTAAATAAACTTTAGTATTGACTTAAACAAATAATATGGGATTAGATATGCGACCAATGGGGAAACCCATACCTGGATTCGAGAAGCGGTTTGTGGAAATTTATGAGAGGGTCAGTCAAAACAAAATACCTCAACCTTCCTTTTTCCAGAAATTAAAAGGGAAGAAATTGCCGACAAGAGAAGATTTGATGCAGGAATGGCTAGCCAATCAAATTCCAACTTACGAAACAATTCGGGCTCCGAGAGTCGGGAGAGACAAAGAAGCGAACGATTGGATCAAAAACAAATACAACGAACTCAAAGAAAAAACTTCTTCTCTCGAAGAATTCTTAAAAGATTACGAAGGGTATTATGTAATTGAATTAGCCAAAGAGCCCGACGGTGTCCCTGTATATAGCTCTCTGGGACAAGATGAAAACGTATTTAGAGGACAATTCCTTCAGGATTGTACGGATATATTAGGAGAAGATTTGGTCAATGAAGCCTGGGAAACGAAATTTGCAGAAGATGCGTTGGATTATGGGCAAAGACTTCGGACGGTTGCCGATAAAATCGCTCAGGAGAATAACTTGGAATATTTAAGAGAACAAATAGAACCACCCGGCACGGATGAAAATTCTCTCGAAAGCAAATTGCATATTGTTTATTCCTTAGCCAGATGGTTAATATTTTATGGCAAGAATGGCCATGGGTATGAAGCGGATTACTAGAACCTGTGAATACACTTATTGATATCATTTTATAATTTCAAAAACTTTATTAACTTTTACCTTCAAAAATAAAATGAGCCGTAATCATTTGATTTACAGCTCTTCCTTTTTATTCATAGCACCTGACACTTTACATGATATGTGGGATTTCTTTGAAAATGAACATCGGTACTACGAATTGTATCCGGCAATTTACGAGCAAATACCGGAGAAACGCACTCCAAAGCCAAGAGGAAAGAATACATTAATTGACTGTTTTTGCAGGATAAGAACTTTTTTCCTGTGGTGCTATGATACTAAGAAAACCAAAAACAGACCATTCGACCAATTCAGGATAGATGAATGTACATATGGCACTCCTATATATATCACATTGGAAGAACGGGATAAGTTGTATGAGAAAGACTTATCCGGACATAAACAAACAGAAATACAGAGGGATATATTTATATTTCAAAGCCTTATCGGTTGCCGAATTGGCGATTTATACAGAATGACTAAACAAAATATAATAAATGAAGCTATTAAGTATATTCCCCGAAAAACGAAAGAGGGAAATTCCGTAACCGTAAGAGTGCCACTAAACGATAAAACGAAAGCCATTTTAGAAAAATATAAAGACTATGGAGGTGAAAAGTTATTGCCATTCATATCGGAGCAGAAATATAATGATGCTATTAAAAAAGCTTTTCAATTAGCAGAACTAAATCGAATAGTAACGGTATTAGACCCACTAACAAACGAAGAAGTTAAAAAGCCTTTGTACGAAGTGGCAAGTAGTCATATGGCACGGAGAACATTTATAGGCAATATATATAAGAAAGTAAAAGACCCCAACCTAATCGGAGCATTAAGCGGACATAAAGAAGGAAGCAAAGCTTTCAGCCGTTATCGTGAGATAGATGAAGAAATGAAAAAAGAATTAGTAAATTTGTTGGATTAAATACCTGAAAAACAGAAAAGAACAATATGAGGACAGATATAATAAAAGATTCGGAATTTAAGCAGTGGTTAGTGGATTTGAAGAGTAGAATCCGTCAGAGCCAACTCAGAGCAGCGGTTAAAGTTAATTCTGAATTGTTGCGATTGTATTGGGATTTAGGGAAAGATATAGTTATTCGTCAAATGGATACAGTATGGGGAAGTGGTTTTTACAAACAAGTTCATAAAGAGTTAAAATCTGAATTCCCAGATATGCATGGATTTTCAAAATCCAATCTGTATAACATGAAGAAGTTTTATTTATTTTACACTCAGGAGAATACAGATTTCCAACAGCTTGCTGGAAAATTAGACGATACAAATTTCCAACAAGCTGTTGGAAATTTAGGAAACACCGACAATAAGAGCGTAGCAGATCGTACTCTATATGATGAAGAATTCAAATCCAACATTTTATTTTCAATTCCTTGGGGACATCATATAGAAATTTTCACCAAATGTAAATCTATACACGAAGCGTTATTTTATGTGCAAAAGACCATAAAAAATGGTTGGAGTAGAGCCATGTTGATGAACTTTATGGATGCTGATTTATATCACGCACAAGGGAAATCCATTAATAATTTTGATAAATTGCTTCCTGATGTCCAGAGCGATTTAGCAAAAGAAACATTAAAAGACCCCTATAATTTCGATTTTCTCACATTAACAGAAAATTATAAGGAAAAAGAACTTGAAGATGCTTTGGTCGATAACATTACAAAATTCTTATTGGAGCTTGGACAAGGTTTTGCCTTTGTCGGTAGACAATATCCTATAAAAGTAGGTAGTAAAGAAAGAAGCATTGATTTATTATTCTATCATTTAGAACTCCGGTGCTACGTAGTTATAGAATTGAAAGTTAAAGAGTTTGAGCCGGAGCATACGGGGAAACTCGGATATTATATCGTCGCTGTTGATGAACAATTAAAAAAAGACATAGATAATCCTACAATTGGATTACTCATTTGCAAGACAAAAGATAACATCGAAGCGCAGTATTCATTAAAAAGCAGTAGTCAACCGATAGGAATTTCAGAATATAGCTTTTCAAAACTATTACCGGAAAACTTCAAGTCATCCCTTCCATCTATCGAAGAGATTGAAAAGGAATTAAATAATGAAGACGAATAAATTTCATAAGTAGAATAACATAATCATGAGCCAGCAAGACAATAATACAACTTCGTATAAATTTGTTAAATTAATCAAGGATTTTTTTGTAGTTTTGTCTTTTTAAGATTCTATTTATCAACTCAATGAAAAATTCTATTGCATATCTTCCGAAAGACAAACAGGAGGAATTAAACTTCCTGATTAAAGAGGTATTGAAACGGTTACCTCAAACGGAATATATAATTCTCTATGGTAGTTATGCAAGGAATAATTATGTGAAGCGTGGAATAAGGGTTGAACCTGATGGTGTTCCTACTGTAGAAATATCTGATTATGATATAATTGTTGTTACAAGCGGAATCAACAGTAAGAAGGCTGAAACGGTTCTGGATAATGTAGAAGATATTTTCTTTGTTGGTAAGGATTTCGATAGGGATACTCCTGTTCAGTTTATTAATGATGATATTAAGAATTTTAATAAGTTTATTGAGGAGGGACGATATTTTTATACCCAGATTAAAGAAGAGGGGATCATTCTTTATAATAGTGGAAAATATAAATTAGCTCGGCGGAGAAAGCTGAACTTTGAGGAGATAAAGGAACAGGCACAGGAGTATTTTGATGAGAAGTTCGAAAGTGCTGAGAGAAAACTTGAAATTGCGAAAATTACGCTGGAGAAAGAATGGTATAAAGATTCAATATTCAATCTTCATCAAGCCTGTGAAAACTACTATTATGCAATCCGATTAAGCTTTACTCTACGAAATAACAAACAACATAATCTTTCCAAACTCTCTGCTTCTGTTAGAAAATATTCGGAAGATCTGAAAACTGTTTTTCCACAGGATACGCCGGAAGAGAAACGGTTATTTACTCTCCTGAAAGCGGCTTATGTGGATGCTCGTTATAACCCGCATTTTGTGGTAACAAAACAAGATATTGATGCACTTATTCCGAAAGTGGAGTTATTGAGGGAGATAACAAAGAGGATTTGTGGGGAAAGGATTGAAGGATACAGAAAAAAAATCTAATTTAATATTTGCCAAATTATTATATCTAATAACAGGATGCTAAAAAGAAGAATTGCTTGTGTATATTTGTAATATATTATCAGAATAAGGAGATCGGCACTTACATGGATAACTACCCCATATATCACTGATTTATATGTAATGCTTCAATTTAATACAACTGAGTTTGGAGTAGCAAAAAAGAATGTTGCTACAAAAGATTTTTAATACGATGCTCAATATACCTCTTTTGATGAATTCTTGTGATTACATGTGATTACAATAATGGAGTTAATAAAACAATAAATAAGATATTTCAAAATGAAAAAAATAGAAGCAAAAACGAGTGATGATATATCATCCATGCACAACAACTTTATTCATAATGCAGCAGTGCCAAACCCTATTAATACAGGGCAAGAAGAGACTCATCGAACACAATATAGACGAGAAAGGGATAGAATCCTATATTCTGGAGGTTTTAGAAGACTCCAAGATAAAACACAAGTAATAGCAGCAACAAAGAGTGGTGATCATAGAACCCGATTAACTCACACATTAGAGGTAGAACAAATTGCAACTAGTGTTTCTGACGCATTAGGTCTAAATAGAGACCTCGCTTCAGCAATAGCTTATGGGCATGATATAGGACATACACCATTTGGACATGCTGCGGAAAGAGCTTTAAACGATCTATTGAAAGATTATGGTGGTTTCTCGCATGCTATTCAAAGTGTAAGATTCATAAAAGAAAAGGATATTAAAGTGTCTAATATAGTTTTAGAAGGCATATTAAAGCATGACACAGATGTCT
>JAJBTS010000373.1 GCA_020860885.1 Bacteroidales bacterium | reverse complement strand
TTCAAAAAAATCCCATAATATATTCATCAAATTTTCTTTGGTTTTTAATACTACATTATTCTTTTCCATTAATAAACGGGAATAAGTGATATAAAGCTTAGATACATCCAATCCCTGGAATTTATCACATAAATGCATTGTTTCATTTTTCAGGTTTGAAAGAATCGAACTTTGAGAGTGATCGAAAGTTTTAGCCTGATAAACAGGGAATGCTTCTTTATAGCCGTATTGACCGTAAAAACCGAATAACCAATCTTCCTGAGGAATCAGGAAAGAATATTTATAATTATTTTCTTTCATCTTCTCAAAAGAAGAAATCAATAACTGTGACATAAATCCTCTTTTTTGAAAATCAGGATGGGTCATAGCTCCGGAAATATAACCGGCAAATTCAATTGAGGAATTAAATTTTATCTGATAAGGTAACATTTGTAAAGAAGAAACTACTTTACCGCCTTCTAATAAAAGCAATGTATTTTCATTCGTATAAATTTTATCAAAGTAAAATTGAATGAAAGCATCGGGATCTTCAGGAAAACAAATTTTCCATAAAGCTTTTACCTCTTCCTTATATTGATCTTCTCCGGATTGAATCATTGTGTCTATTACTTCAACTTTACATATCCTTTCTCGAGTAAAAAAGCCGGATTATAAGACATTTTTGCCTGACGTAAAGATTCGAGTCCTAAATCTTCTTCCCGGTTAATATAAGAAAAATCGGCAGCATTATGTTCTATAAACTGCTGATTTATCATCGTAAATCCGCCATCAATCTCATAAAGACTTTTTTCAGCATGAACGCCAAACGTATCATTGGTTAATGGCTGCCCATAAGAATAAGCTAAAATTTCTCCATCTATCCGTAAAGCTCCTCCTTTCAGACCTAGTTTTTCATAATGCTCAAATACTTTTTGAGTGGCAATGCGTTCTTCAATCAAAGATTGTTCAGAATTACATCCTCCATTTTCCTGACACCAGCGATCGTATAATTCCAGGCATTCCGGAATTATTTTCCGGGTAATATCCAAATATTCCCAGTGATACGATCTCTTAAATTTATTAATATGATTTCTTTTCGCCTGATACTTTTTACCCACTAAATGAATTAAATCATAGGAATTATAGATATATTCATACCAGTTTCTCTCCTTATCATAAATAAATTTTCCCGGCATCACCTCTTCTATCTGATCAAACATCTCAGGAGTAATCGAATATAAATAAAATTCGTCATTCCTTTCTATGGCATCCTCTAAAAGACATTCCATCGCGGCTTTCAGACCCACATTTCCCAAAGGGAAAAGATAGCCGGGAATACCGCCATTCGCCTGAAACCGGATGTAAAGGAAATCATGTTCTTTTGCAACAAAAGTAGTATTATAAAAATGTTGCCAACTGAAAATATTAGAAAAAGAAAAATCGCAATTCCGGAATGTGCTGTTGTTAAAAAAGGCTTGGATCGTTTCTCTATCGTCGACCTTTACCGGTTCAAAGTTTAACATATAATTATAGAATCTTATTGGTTGCCGTATCAGGGAAAACTACTGTAGGCTTAAATTGTTTGGCTTCTTCAAAATCCATGAAGGCATACGACATAATAATAACGATATCTCCGGGCTGGACTTTCCGCGCAGCAGCTCCATTCAAACAGATCATGCCTGAACCTCGCATGCCTTTTATAACGTAAGTTTCAAGACGTTCTCCATTATTATTATCCACAATCTGCACTTTTTCTCCTTCTATCAGATTAGCAGCATCCATCAAATCTTCGTCGATAGTGATACTGCCAATGTAATTTAGATTAGCTTCCGTAACGGTAACCCTGTGCAGTTTAGATTTAATGACCTGAATCATCATAAGTTAAATATATTATAAAATGACTATATAAAATTGGCTGCAAAGTTAATATAAATTTATTTCATAGTCACAAATCTTTCCATTAAACAAATATTGTGATAATAAGGTTCCGGATAAGTTCACAGCATCTTCCAGACACGTTTTTCCGGAATAGGAATTTATGATCATAAAAAGATGAGTTGTATTATTCTGAATTTTGGTTCTCTCTTCGTCACTTGTCGGAGTTCCTATCCCTCCTATCCGGTCTCTGTATACCGGCAAGTCTTTTATATTCAGATTCCCTCGTCCGATGGCTTGAAAGGATTCATCTTCTTTGCCTATTCCCAGTATCGGAGTTCCTTGAATTAAGTCTGCATCAAAACCACCAATAGAATATCCTGTTTTCAGAGAAATTAAATTAATTAAGTCGACAGCAGTATTAATGGAATACAATGGAATACCCCGCACCAACCTCCTGCACAGAGCCTCAGCCGATGGACGATAACGATTAGGATCTTTTCCCAATACTTTATAAGCCTGCCTGGTAGCCCGAATAGCCGGAATGTTTTTTATATCTTCCAAACGATGTTCAAGGACGAAGTGACGACTAAATTCTTCTATTTCGTCCCAAAGCTGAGGTGAATATTCGGAATTATGGATCGGGCATTCGATAGTTGCCACATGAAGGTCCGGACATTTTTCCTTTATAATATTCTCCAGAATTATTTTAATCATCGTTCAAGGGTATAATCTACTATAAAATTTAAGATTATTATAGCAATCTTACTTTCCGGAATATACAATGTTATCAATCAAACGTATTTCTCCGGCAAACACAGCAATACATCCTACGGGATAATCTGTATCTTCCCATTTACCGATAGATTGTAAATTAGAACCATCTACTATATCAAAATACTCTGTATGCAGTTCCGGATTAGAATTAATATTATTGACTACCCAGTCCTTTAAAGCATCAACAGTATATTCTTTACATCTATTGCGACTTTCAAAAAGGGTTTTTGAAATGAATACAGCTTCCTTACGTTGGTTTTCATTTAACCTTGTATTTCTGCTACTCATTGCTAATCCATCTTTTTCTCTTATAATAGGGCAAGCAACTATTTGAACATTCAGATTTAGCTGTTTTACCAATTCCCTCACAATTGCCAATTGTTGAAAGTCTTTTTCGCCGAAATAAGCATTATCCGGTTTGACAATATCTAAAAGCCGGCTAACAACCTGGGCAACTCCGTTGAAATGGCCAGGCCTGAATTTTCCTTCCATCACTGTTTCAAGCGGACCAAATCCAAACTGACGGACATCCGGTTCCGGATAAATTTCTTCTTCAGACGGAACAAAGACATAAGAATTCCCAGCCTCTTCCAATAGCTTATAATCAGCCTCTAAAGTACGGGGATACTTTATAAGATCATTTTTGTCGTTAAATTGAGTGGGGTTAACAAAAATGCTGACCACCGAAATATCGTTCTCCGCAACCGAACGTTTTACCAACTCCATATGTCCGGCATGTAATGCCCCCATTGTAGGAACAAAACCTATTGATTTACTTTGTGAACTATATCTATTCAGTATGCTTTGCAACTCCTTAATTGTATGAATCACTTCCATGTTTTCCTAACTTTAGAAAATTCCTGCAAAACTACGTAAATAAAAACTAATCTTAAAGCTTATTGAGAGTTATTAGCACAATATTTTGAAATTAATGGATTTTTTTTTATTATCTTTGCAGTTTGAAACTAAGTAATAGAGTTAATTAAAGAAGAATGGTAGCAAAAAAGATACTGTTTATTACAACGGAAATTACCCCCTACTTGGCAGAAACAGAAATGTCTGTTATTGCACGACAACTTCCACAAGGCATACATGAACGCGGCAAAGAGATCAGAACTTTCATGCCAAAATTCGGAGCTATTAATGAAAGAAGAAACCAATTGCACGAAGTAATACGTTTATCCGGAATGAATCTCATCATTGATGATACGGACCATCCGTTAATTATTAAGGTTGCTTCTATACAGTCTGCGCGTATGCAAATTTATTTCATTGATAATGAAGATTTCTTTCAAAGAAAACAATTACTCTCTGATGAAAACGGACAAGAATTTGTGGATAACGACGAAAGGAGTATTTTTTATGTACGGGGAGTTATGGAAACCGTTAAAAAACTAAGGTGGTGTCCTGATCTGGTCCATTGCCATGGGTGGATGACGGCTTTAGCCCCTTTGTATATTAAAAAACATTATAAAGATGACCCATGCTTCAAAAATGCAAAAATTGTTTACTCTATTTACAACGACGATTTTGTTCAACCATTAAGAGATAATTTTGCCGAAAAATTAATTATTGATGGGATTACACAAAATGATCTTCAATCTTTAGAAGGAAAAGTCGATTTTGAAACATTAAGCAAATTAGCAATCGATTTTTCTGACGGTATAATTCAAAACAGTCCGGAAGTTAATGAGAATGTAAAGGCATACGCACAAAAGAATGGAAAACCTTTCCTGGAATATCAACCGGAAGATATTTACATTGATAAATTCAATGAATTTTACGATCAAATTTTAGCATAATATTTTTTCTCCATGAAAACAAAGATATTTTTTCTTAGTATCCTTACCGGATTCATTTATTTAACAGCATGCGATGATACTATTGATTCCATAGGATCAGGAATACAACCCGATGGAGACAAAATAGAAATCTATGATTTATCTTTAAATATTTCCGGCGAAACGGTTAAACTAGACTCTATTTATGCCAAATCAATCAGCGCATCACTGGGAAATATAAAGCATCCGGTTTATGGTTCTCTTAAAGGAGAATATGCATGCCAGTTTTATCCTTCGGCAGAATTTGAATTGGATAGCATGATAAAGAATGATATTGATTCTATCAAATTACAAATTATGTATTTCAATTTTCAGGGTGACCCCTTAACTCCTATGGAAGTAAGCGTATATCCTGTCGATGAACCATTGAAAAATGATTATTATTCAGGAATAGATCTGACTCAATACGCCGATATGCAAACATTACTCGGCAAAAGGGCTTATACTGCAAGAGATTTGAATATTTCTGATTCAATATATGATTCAAGTAGCAGTTCAACCTATAAAGTTCTTTCAGTCACTTTGCCGAAAGAATTGGGACAAAAATTCTTTGAGGAATACAAAAAAGGAGATCAGGGAGCTTTTGCATCTCAAGAAGCATTCTCTAACTTTTTCCCAGGCACTTACATTGCTTCTACCTTTGGGAATGGCTGCTTACTAGACGTTGAAAGAACTTCGATTTTTATTTATTATCAACGAAGATGGGAAGCTATTAGCACCATTACCGGCAACGATACGATTATAGAAGGAACAACCTACGCATCCTTGAATGTAACTAAAGAAGTTACACAACTCAATAGTTATGTAAATTCCGGCGAAGAAGAGCTATTGGCTCCAAATGCAGATAAAATGTATTTGAAAACCCCGGCTGGACTTTATTCTAAATTAACCATTCCGCTTGCCCAGATAATTGATTCTATCGGAAACAGAAAATTTAGCAATGTAGAACTTAGTTTATCTGCCTATCCTAAAGAAGATTCGGAATATCTATGGGATTTTCCGGGAACTTATCAGAATGTGGGAATAGAACTGGCTAAATCTAAAATATTACTAATAGAGCCCGACTCGGTTGTGCCTTTTTTTGAACAGCAAAAAGCAGCGGATAATCTTACCAGTTATTATTCCACTTTTAACAGTTCTACTTCTTCGTACGTTTTCAGAAATATTTCTAATGTCCTTCAGAATGCAATAGATAAAACAGAAGGAAATAATTATAAAGATCTGGAACTTTTAGTAATACCTGTGACTGTTCCATATTATTATGCATCAAATGACTATTATGAAACCAATCCATTAGATTACGCAACTTATCATTACTTATACCCGTCTGCTGTAACTCTAAGAAAAGGAGGGGATAACTTAAAATTAAAAATAATTGCCGCAGATTTAGAAGTAAATCAAAATTAAATAGGATACTTTTGCAGTAATTAAGAAAAAGTTAAAAAAGAAACTCTTAAAAAATGTAGTTTTGTTTTTGACAAAAGGCTATATTTGCATTTGATTTCCAAATGGTTTTAGGATGATAAGACAACAATTATCACACAGATTACAACAAAAATTATCTCCTTTGCAAATACAACAGGTTAAGCTATTGGAACTTACTTCTCTTGAAATTGAAAATAGAATCAATCAGGAGCTAGAAGAAAATCCAGCTCTGGAAGAAGCCTCCGAAGAAGCACCTGAATCCGACATTGATATTTCTGTCGGAGAATACGATTCTATGGACGAAGGAAGTAATGAAGATCTATCTTTAGGAGATTATATGACGGAAGATGATATTCCCGATTATAAACTACAGCAGAATTACTATTCCAAAGGGGAACAAAGGGAAGACATTCCTTATTCCGAATCAGAAACTTTTCATGAGTATCTTCTTAACCAGCTAAGGCTTAAAAATCTTACCGACGAAGATTTCAAAATAGGAGAATATATCATAGGAAACATTGACGGAGATGGTTATATGCGTAGAGATAGTGAAGCTATTTCTGACGATTTAGCTTTTCAGTATGGAATGGACATTCCTACTTCTAAAATCAAAAAAATACTAACAGTTATACAAGAACTGGATCCCCCGGGAGTAGGCGTAACAGATCTGCAGGAATGTTTATTACTGGAATTGAAAAGAAAGAAGAAAACTCCTGAAAGATTTCTTGCAATACAAGTATTAGAATCTTTTTTCGATGCATTTTCAAAAAAACAATTCGACAAAATTATAAAAGGTCTCAGTATTACAGAAGAGGAGCTCAAAGACGCAATGCGAGAAATTACCCTCCTAAATCCCAAACCCGGTAGTTCATGGGAAAGTAATATGGATACAAAAATGTCTCACATTGTTCCCGATTTCCTTGTAGAAGCTATTAATGGTGAACTATATTTCACCATGCCTGAACAGAATATTCCTGAACTTAAGGTAAGCAAGGAATACAGTAATATATTAAAAGATTTTTCGAAGAAAAGAGGTTCGGAATCAACCGCACAAAAAGAAGCAATGGTTTTTGTAAAACAGAAATTAGATTCTGCCAAGTGGTTTATTGACGCTATTAAGCAAAGAAATACCACGCTAAGAAATACCATGCTTGCCATTATTGAAATACAAAGAGATTTCTTTCTTTCCGGAGAAGAAGCCGACTTAAGGCCCATGATACTGAAAGATGTATCCGAATTATGCGGATACGATATATCTACAGTTTCCCGGGTCAGTAATAGTAAGTATGTTCAGACAAACTGGGGAGTATATCCTCTTAAATTTTTCTTTTCTGAATCAATGATGAATGAAGAAGGAGAAGAAGTATCTACCCGGGAAATAAAATCTATTTTAAGATCCTGCATTGATGAAGAGGATAAGACAAAACCTCTGACAGACGATGCTTTAGTAGGTGAATTAAAGAAGAAAGGATATGAAATAGCCAGAAGAACTGTGGCTAAATACCGGGAACAATTAAATATCCCTATTGCCCGATTACGTAAAGAAATATAATAATCAATTTAAAAGTAAAAAATCATGAAATTCCCAGAAAATGTAAAGTATACGCAAGATCATGAATGGATTCGCGTGGAAGGAGATGTAGCATTTGTTGGTATTACCGATTATGCTCAGGATCAATTAGGAGAAATTGTTTTCGTTGAAGTAGCAACAGAAGGAGAAAGTATTGATAAAAATGAAGTATTCGGCACTATTGAAGCAGTAAAAACTGTTTCCGATCTTTTAATGCCTGTTAGTGGAGAAGTTGTTGAATTCAATACATCTCTTGAAGATCAACCTGAAGTAGTAAATTCTGATCCATACGGAGAAGGCTGGATCATCAAAGTATCTTTAAAAGATGCTTCAGAACTGGATTCTTTATTATCTGCCGATAAGTATCAGGAATTCATTGGAGAGTAATATGAAACCTCTAGTAAGTATAATAATGGGAAGCACTTCGGATCTTCCCATTATGGAAAAAGCAGCAAAATTTCTTGATGACTTTGAAATTCCCTTTGAAATACATGCTTTATCAGCACACCGAACACCTGCCGAAGTTGAAAATTTTGCTAAAAAAGCAAAAGAGAGGGGTATTGAAGTTATTATTGCTGCTGCAGGAATGGCAGCTCACCTTCCAGGAGTAATCGCTTCTATGACCACTCTTCCTGTTATCGGAGTTCCGATTAGTGCATCGCTGGACGGAATAGACGCGCTACTCGCCATAGTTCAAATGCCTCCGGGAATACCTGTAGCTACTGTAGGTATCAATGGAGCAATGAACGCGGCTATTTTAGCAACTCAAATCCTTGCAGCTAAAGACTCCTCATTACAAAAGAAGATGGTCGATTATAAAGAAGATCTAAAAATAAAAATTGTAAAAGCAAATAAAGATCTTTCTGAAGTAAAATACAAATTCAAAACGAATTGAGCAATTTATCTTACCAATAATGGTTAACTTTTTCTTTTTACCAAGGGTTAACCATTTTATTTTATATCTCACCTTATTTTTTCCTTCACAAAATGAAAAAAAATAATCCCGCTTTTAATTATACCCGAAGACAATCATCAACCGTTTTCATTGGAAATACTCCAATGGGCGGTGATAATCCTATACGGATACAGTCTATGACCAATACGTCCACTATGGATACAGAGGGATGCATCAAACAGTCGATAGGGATCATTGAAGCAGGAGGAGAATACGTCCGGTTAACAGCTCAAGGAGTACGGGAAGCCGAAAACTTGAAAAATATAAAAGAAGGATTACAAAATCTGGGATATAATACTCCTTTGGTAGCCGACATACACTTTAATCCCCGTGCAGCTGAAACAGCAGCCCGGATTGTAGAAAAGGTCAGAATTAACCCGGGAAATTTTGCGGATCCGGTCAAAACATTTAAAACGTATGAATATTCTGAAGAAGAATATCAAAAAGAAATAGAAAAGATTGAAGAGCGTTTCATCCCACTATTAAAGATTTGTAAAAAACACAATACAGCGATTCGGATAGGAGTAAACCATGGATCCCTCTCTGACAGAATCATGAGCAGATACGGCGATACACCTCAAGGTATGGTAGAATCTTGTATGGAATTTTTACGTATATGTGTTCTGGAAAATTTCATGAATGTAGTTATCTCTATAAAAGCCTCGAGTTCTTTTGTAATGGTAAGGACAGTTCGTCTTCTGGTAGAAAACATGAACAAAGAAAATATGAATTTTCCTTTGCATTTAGGGGTTACTGAAGCCGGAGAAGGGGAAGATGGAAGAATAAAATCAGCAGTTGGTATCGGAACGCTTTTATTGGAAGGAATTGGAGATACAATACGTGTATCATTAAGCGAGGATCCGGAAAAAGAAATACCTGTTGCTCGTTTTTTTGTCGACTATGTAAAAGAAAAAGAAAAACTATCTTTTATTGAACAGAATATCTCTGCATCTTATAATCCATTTAACCCGAGCCGAAGAAAAACACAAAGAGTCCGAAATATAGGCGGAAGTAACCTACCTGCAGTAATTTCTGACCATTCAAAAACTTTTAATAATGAAAACCTTTTTTCTTACAGTAATTCTTCACTTTCACCCGACTATATATATATTGGTAACAACAAGCTAAATTT
>JAJBTS010000129.1 GCA_020860885.1 Bacteroidales bacterium | reverse complement strand
GATAAATCGCCCAGGATAAACCGGCCAGACCCCTTCCTAAAGAAGGTTCATATTTTACTTGCTCTATTAAATTATTAAGTATTTCATGCATCTTTTCAAAATAATCATTTTTAGCTGTTGTTTTAAAAAGATAGTAATAACACAGAGCCAGTCCTACTTCTCCCTGAATAATTCCTGAACCTGTGAATTTTTTTTCTGTTTCCCCTTCAGACAGGGATTCGAGATGAAGAACCAATAACTCTTTTAGTGTCATAACAAATTTTATTAGAGGATTAATAAACAGTTGTAAAGAAGTCTTTGAGAATAATTTTTTTATTGATTTATCGGAGTAAGTTTATACCCTTTATTCTTTAATAACTCTATTAAGCCTTCTTTTCCATGAAGATGTAATGCTCCTACCGCAATGAAAGAGGGGCTATTCGTGATTAATTCAGGTATCCTTTTCATCCAAAGCTTATTGCGTCCTACTGTGAGAAAATGATAACTTTTATCAAAATCAACTTCGTTAGATTCGAGTTTCCTGATGATTTGATTACTCTCATTTTTATATTTTACGATATCCTCAAGATTTCTATTCCGGTAGGCATTTTCCATTTTTTTCATAATTGCATTCAAATCTTCATTTTCCTCTTGAGAAAGGCTTACTTTTAATTCCCGGATTATATAATCTGCACTTTCTTTAAGAGTCATTTCCGGATCATAATTCTTAAAATAAAATTCACGAGCCATTCGGTTAAAGATTTCTTCCGTATTATCCAGTCCGTGTACAGCATAATTTTTTTTCTTCGCTTCTTGCAAAAGATAAGAATCCATCATTATTCTACATTTCTCATTTTCTGCTTCTAAATAAGGTTTAATAGATAGAATAGATGAAAGCAGATGGAACATATATATCGGACGGATATTCATTTCGGAAGATGTTGTTCCGATATATTTTAATAAGAGCGAATCCAAAAATTGAATATCGTTCTGATCCAATAAATCTTCGTATTTTACATCCTTCGGCATCCATTTCTCTCCTAGAAAACTATCCATAACTTCAAGAATATTTTCTTCTGCCGTATTTTCTCCCACATACTGTGTTACCGATTCGAAACTTTTATGAAAACCCGGAATAGAATCGAGGAAATCGGTACCTATACCTGCAGTTCCGTGCCAGGTTCCGAATAAGTAAGATTTTTCTGTCAGTCCATTGCCGGATATTTCCCATAATAATTCTTTTTGGGCATTTGTACTGTTCTTTTGACTATAACTCATAATTGTGAAAAAACTGAAAATTAGTACTAGCATTGTATTTCTCATGACTTTAATATTTTATTGATTAAACCTTCAATTTAAGCTTTTCTCCGTAAATAGTTTTTTAAGGGGAGCCATAAACCTTTCTAATAAAGAGATATCTGCGGTAATGATATCTGCCTGTCCTATCATATTGGGTAGGTAAGGCAATTCTTTTTTATAACTGGTATTCAACCCATCCGGTAAACTTACTTCTACCGTGTATGTGAGGAATTCTCCTTCTACAGATGGAACCAAAGAAATATTGTCTACTTTTCCGCTTAAAGTACCGTATTCGTTTTGCGGGAAGTTTTCCAGTTTAAGTATTACCCTTTGTCCTACCGACACTTTCCCTGAGCGTGTGATGGGGAGGTATACTTTTCCGATCATATCCGATTCTTTAATGGGGATAATATTGAATGCTTCCTCTCCAGCCGTTAGGTTCTGATAAGCTGTCCAAACACGGGTGAAAGTAATTTTCCCGTCTATGGGTGCAACCAACACATAATTCATTTCCCAGGTTTGGATTTCCATCTTAAGCTGTGTTATAAGAGAACGTATTTGGGAACGCAATTGATTTAATTTTTCCGTATCCACATAATTTACATCTAGTAAGGATTCTTTTAGTTGTGTAAGTTGTATCTGCATCCCTTGAATAGAAGAATTTATATTTTCTTTATTTAACTGACTCTGTAAATATTGGTTCACAGATAATTCCATCTCTTCAGGCGATATAATTCCAGTCTTTAGCAATACAGAGTCCCTGTGTATTTGTTTTTCTATGAGCGCGCATTGTTCTTCTATAATTCCTTTTTGGCGCAGCAGGTTTTCATACTGCTGCTCGGATTGTTTGATACGGGTGTGTGCTATAGTACTTTTCTGTGGATAGTACAACAATCTCTGATATTCCAAATAATCGAAGAGAGTTACGTATAAGGAAGACCATACAGCCTGAAAATTACCCAGAGAAAGATCTCTTTTAGGTAAAGAAATAGTGGAATCTTTCTCCAGGCTTAAACTGTTCAGATACGACTTGAGAAATAATATATCTTCCGTCTTAGCTGCATTGTCGATAACTGCCAGATACATTCCTGAACGGACAATTTGATTGTCCTCAACAAATAATTCCGTTAATCGCCCTGAAGCTCTTGCTGTAACAGCTGCAGGCGGAGTGGAGCCGGTCAATAAGACCTGCCCGGTTATTATATCCGGATACCTGATCACGGCGCTTCCCAATAAGATAATTATCACAATGCCTAGCAACAAGGTAATTCCCCAGCGCAGGATCCAATGAGGAACGCTTCCAAGGACTTCCTGGAATTCTTCACTGCGTAATTCTATTTTGTCTTCTTCTTTCATATTGCTTTACTTTATTGTAAATTTTTAATTTCCTAACTCTAATTGGTTTTTCACTAATGTATAATATGCACCTTTTTTGAAGGTTAATTCTTCATGGGTGCCCTCCTCGATTATTTGCCCTTTTTCCAGTACGATAATATTATCTGCATTCTGTACTGTACTTAAACGGTGAGCTACAATAACTACAGTCTTTCCCCTGTATATTTCTTTTAAATTTTCCATGATGGTACGTTCGTTATTGGCATCCAGGGCGTTGGTTGCTTCGTCGAAAAACAAGTAATCCGGGTTTTTGTATATAGCCCGGGCTATAAGCAGTCGTTGGCGTTGCCCTTGGCTGATTCCGTTTCCTTCCATACCAATCTTGCTGTTGTATTTTAATGGAAGAGAATCAATAAATTCTTTTACATTAGCCATCTCTACGGCATAGAGTAATTTCTTCTTATCAATTTGTTCAACCCCAACAGCTATATTAGCGGCTATGGTATCTGAAAAAATAAATCCGTCCTGCATCACAGCGCCTGCCTTTTGTCTCCACAGATGGGGATTAATATCATTTAGAGGCACATCGCCGATTTTGATTTCTCCTTTAAGAGGATTATAAAATCCTAACAATAATTTGATTATGGTAGTTTTACCACTACCGCTAGCTCCTACTATAGCTGTAGTTTTATTTTCCGGAATTAGCAGGCTTAGGTCATCTATCACATAATTACGATCTGCACCATCATAGCTAAAACAAACATTTTCGAAGTGAATACTTTTATTTTTAGGCAGTTCGTTCAGTTTATTTTCCATATCCTGTTCTTCATCTTCTTTATTGTGTATTTCATTAAGACGTTCCAAACTTATTTTTGCATCCTGGAACGACTGAGCAAAGCCGATCACTTGTCCTATAGGTCCTGAAAGCTGTCCGATAATATAACTGATAGACATCATCATCCCGAGAGTTATCTGACCTTCTACTACCGCTTTGGCGGAAAGATAAGAAATAATAAGAGAAGTTATCCTACTGAAGAAGATAGATCCTATTTGCTGGTATTGTCCTAATGCTGTTCCCTGAATACTTATTTTAAAGAGTTTAACCTGAATAGATTCCCATTTCCACCGTTGCTGCTTTTCGCAATTATTGAGTTTAATCTCCTGCATCCCGGTGACTAATTGTACGAGATTACTTTGATTGGCTGATGACTGGGCAAAAGTTTTATTATCCAGTTTGCGGCGGTAGCTCATAAAAGAAAGTATCCATAAAACATATAAGGTATTTCCTATAAGGAAAACTCCCAATATAGGAAGGTTGTAATAGGCTAATATAATAGCGAAAATGAAAAAGTTTACAAAAGAGAACAAAGTACTTATGGTGGTAGAGGTCATAAATCCTTGAATTCTTCCATGATCTCCAATTCTTTGTAAAATATCCCCGATATTTTTCGCATCGAAAAATTCAATGGCAGTTTCATTAATTTGCTTAAGAAATCGGAAATAAGCGAAATCCCGATCCGTGCATTCATGTGCAAACTGATCCAGTTGCGGATAAAACCTACAGCCATCTGTGTGACGGATAATACTAATTGCGCAATTAATATCAACGTAATAAAACTAAGGTTGTTATTAGCGATACCCTGATCAACGACAGCTTGGGTCAGGAACGGAAAAATTAAGGATAGAATACTACCGATAATAAGCCCGACTACCAATTGAGTCAATTGCGATTTATAAGGCTTGAGATAATTAAAAAAGTAACTGAGGTTTTTTTCTCTTTTTTCCTTGTCGTCTTCCTGTTCGTAAAATTCAGGTGTGGGACTTAATATGAGCGCTACTCCTACGTCTTTGCCATTGACTTTAGATCCTACCCAGCATTTTAAGAATTCTTCTTTATTCACGGTGTATTTTTCACCGGCAGGGTCTGCTATCTTTAAGATATAATCGGAAGAATCGTCATAGGTATTTTTATCGAATAGGGAACGCTTTTTTTTGTGTATGTCATAACAGACAACGAAATGGGTTTGGTTCCAATGCAAGATACAGGGTAAAGGGACATCGCTTACCAGTTGTTCAAAAGTGATTTTTACTCCATTGGTTCGAAAACCGATACTCTCGGCAGCATCACTGATTCCTAACAGAGAAACACCTTCTCTGGTGATGAAACTCCTTTCTCTGAGATTTTGCAAGCTGTAACTACGACCATAATATTTTGCAATCATGCGTAAGGAAGTAGGACCACAGTCCATAGAGTCTAATTGTATGTAATGGGGAAAGGATTTCATTGTATTTATTGGGTAATTGATTGATATTTAATTTTAGCGATTTCACTGCTGTAATACCTACGCATATAATCATAAATGATTAACTCGCATTTCCTGTTTTCCGTAATGAATAGCCGGTTAAGCATCATATGTAGGTAACTGAAAACCAAATCGTACACATGTTTATTGCCACTTGATTGTTGCATGGCAGCATGCAATTTTAAAACGACCTGATGGGTAGCATTTGAATATTGATCAACAATGGCAACCAGCTCATCCAAAAAAGGATCTTCTAAAGTATTATTTAACACAGATTCGATGGTTTTTTTGCTATCCCTGAATTTGTAATTAAATATTTTCGAATTATGCTCTGTAAATCCGAACTCTGATTTGAAGGATTTGCTTAGACTGTCCAGCAGTTTATGTTTGATTTGCAGGTTAAATTTGAATTGGGACAAAAAGACATCCATCATTTTCAAAGCTATCATCCATCTGTAATCTTCATTTTTCTTAGTTAAAATTTTACGGATTATTCTCTGGGTAGCCATACTGTCTATATGAAAGAAAGATTCTGCATATTCAATAAGATGATTTCCGTAACGTTCCAACTCTCTTTGGTAGGTATCTACCTGAATTTTCCATACGACTTTAGTTTTTATAAGTTCTTCGAATTGTGTGGAAAACAAATGAAGAATCCGGCCGACTCCTTCCGGATCTTTTACTAAAAACCGCACACGGATGTGATGGTTCGGATCACTGTAGCGGATAAAAAACCATTTTCTTATTGTATTTTCTTTTTCCAATTGGGAAACGATTGAAAATAACTCTGTAGTAATTATGGAATCGGAACTGGTAATACCTGTATATATTTTCAGGTAAATCCATTGCGTTCCTGGGATAAACGTTCTTTGAATAGTATTCATGATATAAAGTGATATTATTTATTTTCTATATTTTTATGGAAAGCGACAATACATTCGTTGGTATAAATATTGCTTTTTCCATCTTTTACTGCCTGATATCCGGTAGGAAACGAAAACTCTGTCAATTTAATTTTTTTACGGTTTTTTATTGCACCGAAAAAAGATTGTAAGCTGCAATAACTACTACAATTGACAAATAATTCGTTATCCCCGTCTGATAATAATATTTCCTGAGGTAAGCCAAGCTTTTCACGCCAGGACGTTACTTTTTCCAACAAAGCTTCTTCGTCTTTTATTGTAAAGAAGGATTTTATGTCTGTCACTTCAACCATCCAGTAGGCAGAAGAGAGAATGGTGTTATTGTATCGGACTCTGGGGTAGAAAGAAAACTCATTATCCAGATTTCCCCAATTGAAAGACAATGTTCTCTTACGGGTTGTCGGTTGCATATCGCACAAAAAAGTGTATATAGGAGATTGATCTGAATAGTAATTATGGGCAGAAGTCAGCCGTGGTATAATCTCCTTATCCAGCGATTGAGAGCGTAACACTAATCTTCCGTTTTTTACTGACAACAATAAATCTGAAACAGCAATTTTTTGTTCGGATGGTAAATCTGAAAAACAAAGATATAACAATTCGTATTTCCTGTTATGAGGACGCGACAGGATATTTCCTATTCGGAAATTGGGTAAATAAGCTATTTCGGCTAATATAACATTAGGCATCAATTCTTCCTCTTTTTTGATTATTTCTTCTACTAACGAAGCTATCTTTTCATTGGTATGTGCAAAACGGGTTAATAAATTGGCACCGCACACACCACTGAATCCTTCTAATTTTAATAGAGGATCTCCTTCCCGGCCGTTGATTAATTCAAAAATAGCATATAGTGTAGCCGGCAAGTCATTTTTCCCATCCTGGGGTTCCAGAATATCACTATCCCTTAATACTATTTCTTTTTTACCGGAGTTTTGAACTTCGCACAACTGCTTTAACAACTGCAATTGAAACCCGTTGAGTTGAAAACTTTTTTTATGTTCACGTCCCGGAAGTATAAAATTTTCAAATAAAGGGGACGTTTTTCCAATAGTGGAGTTGGCAGGATAACCAATGCCCATCTCGGGATCCAGTGCTTCCAGTAAAGGAACTTCGGCATCTTCATATCGTTGATAAAATTCTTTGCGGAAGTAGTTCAAAGTGTCATTGCCCGAAGGAGGAGTAATCTTATTTAAAAATTGCATCACAGACAGCAACTCACGGGTTATTTCATTGCCCATAGTAATTTTTTTATTCAATTTAACTCCATCGACCTGGAACAATAATTCTTTCTTATAATCGATATCCAGAAGACCTATCGTTTCAATTATCTCATCATAAACCGAGACTGCGTTGCCGGATGTTTTATCCAATTGTTGTAAATGTTCGGAGAGTTTTGAAAGATGATTGTTTTCATAACCTATGGAATTTAATATGGAGAGGATACGGGTAAAATAGTCTTCTCCCGTGACTGATGGAGACAATTCACTTACGAGGATAGAGGAGGAGATTAATTCATTAATAAACATATTTTTTTCTTCAATGCTGATCTCTTCTTCTTCAATTAAGTCCCTTATTTCAGAAAAACAAACTCCCTTTTGTGCCTGATTTATAATCAATTCCAGATAATCTGAAATCTTTACTGAAGAGATTTTATACTGTATTTTTGAACCATTGTATACCGTTTCTATGTATCGGTATTTATCTCCAACCGTATACAAACTCGAATTGGGATAATATTTAATTTTTTCCCTTATTTCAGGCTGGTTACTTAAATAATTAGATAATTTACATAAGAAATACATATCGAAACGGGTTTTACGTGCAATGCCTTCTTCTAATACCATATTGGTTTCTTCTTCTACACGACCTACGGCACATCCGGCTAATAGACCAAAAGGAGTGCAACGTGTCGACATCCGGCTAAGGTACCGGGATAGGGAATTATGCAAACGTTCTACTTCTTTTTTATCACTGATTTCTCCCTGAAGAAATTTTATTAATTCTCCATGTAAAACCGGAGAAGCAATATAAATAGCTTCCTGAAACAGAGGATCCGTATATTGTTTGATAATTTTTTCCTCTTCTTGCAATAAGTTATTTAATTGACTGTAGGGCAATAACGGAGTCCGTAATAGAAAATCATTAAAAGCTGTATACATAATTCTATTATTTTTTATTTTATTTATTCTATTCTATTCTATTCTATTCTATTTTTAATACTGATATACCACTTTTCCGAATCTGGGCAACTGATGGAAAGACTTTTGCAAGAAGGGTAGTATATCCTCTCCTCTGTAAACCGAATCTATGTTCAAAGTGTATTTATTGTTTTCATAATCGCAGAGTGCATTCTCCAGATCTTTCCGCTCTCCAATACAGTTGGCCAGTATAGAGAGACTCTTACTTATGCAGATCCCTAAAATACTAGGTGTGAAATGCTTTCGGTTGATTTGCTGAGAATAATATTTGTTCTGAGTATAAAAACCACAAAATACATACCTTCCGTTCATATTCATATAATTCACTAATTCTTCAAAGTAAAGATCAAAGAACGGATCAATAACCGCATCGAACCGTATAGAACCTATTCTTTCGCGAAATGTATTGTCTTTTAAAGAAGAAGTCGGGATAATAATAAACTTCTCACTTCCCGGGAAAAGTTTTTTGTAATCAGGATTAGAGGTTAATACATAGATATTTACATTTTCTCCTTTTAATTTATTAAGCACAGCCAGTGATGTATGGGAACTTCCTGAAGTGACCAATACATTATCACCTTCCTGCAAACTGCATTTACGAACCATACTGTAACCTGTTTGCGCACCAACAGTGAAAGAAGCGGCATCTATGTCGTGCAGTACGTCCGGAATTTTGATCAATTGGTTTTCATTGAATAGCTGAATTCTTTGAGAGGCATGGTTGCTGATAATTCCCCCCATTTCACCATTTGAGCGAAAAGGATAAGTAGCATCGGTAATTACGCGGTCACCTTCACGTAGGGTAGAGACTGCTTTTCCCACCCGTAAAACATGGCCCACAAAATCAGACCCAAAAGCTGAATAAGAATATTTTCCCAGACTTTCATTTTCATTGCAGATACCGTTCATAGTCAATAAAAGACCTTTATCGCGGTAATTACAGGAAAAAGCATCGATTTGAACCAATACCCCATGATCGTTTAATACTTTAGAACAAGCATTATCTTCACTTTTTAATAACCCGATAACCATAGGTTGATCGCATAAGGTAAAATCAAAATAACTGTTTTCTTTTTTAAGTCTTTTAAGCGAAGGACTACATACAACTACACTTTCCATTTTTAATTTCTTTTCTTTTTTATATAATTTTTCTCATTTCTTTTCTCGGCTTCTCTATTACTGAGTAAAGAGGGAGGTTGCCCTTGCAATTATCTGCAACCTCCTTTCTTTTTCTTGTGAATTACATACCCCAAGGATCGGGAGTCGGCGTACAACCACATCCGCATCCACCTTCGGAAGGATCAGGCGTTGGGGTTGTCGTTGGGCAATTCCACCAGGATTCTTCTTTTCCCAGATTATATGTCTCTATTGCGGTCTGTATAGTCATTGTTACAGAAGCTACACATGCTGCCGATGAACCACCTTTTAATGAGTCCATTTCCTGTTCATTTAAATTGATAATCTCCTGTTTTTGAAGATCCAATTTCTTTAATTCTTTGTTTTCTTTCATGATTTTTTAGTAAATATTATTAATAAATTGATTTTTAAATTCTTACATACCCCAAGGATCGGGAGTCGGTGTACAACCACATCCGCATCCACCTTCGGAAGGATCAGGTGTTGGGGTTGTCGTTGGGCAATTCCACCAGGATTCTTCTTTTCCCAGATTATATG
>JAJBTS010000226.1:8757-9859 GCA_020860885.1 Bacteroidales bacterium | reverse complement strand
AAAATATATAATTATGGAACAAGAATATAAGAATTCCCTGTTTTTCCAGTACTCCAATATCTTTTTCAGTTATTATTTTAATAACGATACACGTTGTAGTAAGATGGTGCATGAACATTCATTGACTTACGTATATGGCGGAGAAATGATAATTGAAGAAAGAGGTAATAAAACAGTTATAGGTAAAGGAGAATGTGCTTTTATCAAACGCGACAACCGCATACTTATGACCAAGCAGGCTAAAGACGGAGAACATTATAAAGGTATTTTTATGAGTTTCACCCGTAATTGCCTGCGCGAATTTTATCAGAAACTAAACAAATCCGGTATTCCCGAAAATAACAGTAAATTTCAGGAAAGCGTAATTAAGCTTCCTCAGATTCCTGAGGTGGAAAGTCTGTTCCATTCTATGACTCCTTATTTTAGTCCCGAAGCAAAACCCAGGGAGGAATTTATGCAACTGAAACTCCAGGAAGGAATTTACGCCCTTTTAAATATAGATAAGAAGTTCTATCCGACACTCTTCGATTTTACAGAACCCTGGAAAATAGATATACTTGAATTCCTGAACGAAAATTATATGTGTGACCTTACCCTGGATGAGATCGCTAATTTTACCGGTCGCAGCCTCGCTACCTTTAAAAGAGATTTTAAGAAAATCAGTGACCTGACACCACAAAAATGGCTTATTCACAAACGATTGGAAACCGCTCACGATATGATCAAATATCAAAACAAAAAGGTCAAAGATGCTTGTATGGACGTAGGATTCAAAAACCTGTCGCATTTCTCGAAGATATACAAAGAAATGTATGGCTTGGCTCCGACTAAATAAAGAGCTAAACTGATAATACTTCCTTAAGGGCTGTCCAAAAGAGATCTTTCTGTTCCTGAATGATTTCTTAAACTATTTGTATTCAACAGCCCTCTTTAGGGGGTTGGGGGCCAAACGATGAGATTATGGACTTTTTGGATATCTTTTTTATGAAATTTATCCTCTGAACTCATCCTTAAAACCAAACATTAAAAAACCATAATGAACTTTATAACAAAATAAATTGGACCTGACAGCAAAACTTAAAAAAATCACTTTCCCTACTTT
>JAJBTS010000226.1:0-8747 GCA_020860885.1 Bacteroidales bacterium | reverse complement strand
CCCTACTTTTGCGTTATAGAAGAGAAACATCTTGTTTTGATAGAAATCTTTAAGCAGTTAGTATAAGAATCTACAACCAATAAAAACAAACAAAATGAAAAAGATCGGTATAGCATGGCTGGCAGCAGTAGCTGTTTTATTTAGTTTCAATAACAACTTAAAAGCACAGAATATGGAAAATAGATTAAATTCCGGACAACAAAAGATCGTAACTATTGCAGCTTATACAGCAATAGGAAATCTCGATGCATTAAAAAACGAACTGAATGCAGGGCTGGATGCAGGATTAACCATCAACCGGATTAAGGAAGTACTGGTGCAAATGTATGCGTATGCAGGGTTTCCCCGCAGCCTGCAAGGGATAAATACTTTTATGAAAGTTCTGGAGGAGCGGAAAGAAAAAGGGATAAATGATCCGGAAGGCAAAGACGCTTCTCCAATCACCGACACCCGGGATAAATATACCCGCGGACGAGAGATCCTGAAAACGCTCACCCGTACCGACCAGACTAAAATAGCTGGAGCGAATGCTTTTGCCCCGGCAATAGATACTTATTTGAAGGAGCATCTGTTTGCCGATATTTTTGAACGGGATGTACTGACCTATCCGGAACGGGAACTTGCGACTATTTCTGCACTGGCTGCCATGCAAGGTGTAGAGCCTATGTTGCAATCTCATATGAATATGGGAATGAATGTAGGAATTACCCAGCCGCAGCTAGAGGAAGTAGCGGATATCATCAGTACATCGGTTGGAACAACACAGGGAAATATTGCCAGAGATATCTTAGAGAAAGTGGTGGAACAAAGATCGTTATCCGGCTCCGGAACAAAACAAGTAGAAAAATAAATAAGGAAAAAATAAATAATCGTAATAAATTACCCAATGAAACAATTGATAAGGAATAAATTCTTCGAATGCAGTGCTATCGAAGCATACAAATGTGAGTTTATGTGTAAATATCCGTTCCGGCACAATGAAATATAATTTTGATGAAATAGTTCCCCGTAAGGGTACTAACTCTTACAAATGGGATACGATAACCGATGAGGATGTATTACCGATGTGGGTAGCCGATATGGATTTTCGTACGGCTCCCACCATCATCGAAGCAATCACAAAGCGGGCCTTACACGGTGTATTCGGATATACCAAAGTACCGCAGGCGTATTTCGACGCAACGGTAAACTGGTTTCAACGGCGACACAACTTTACCCTGCAAAAAGAATGGATATTATTTACATCGGGAGTTGTCCCTGCCCTCTCCGCCGTGATAAAAGCATTGACCGTACCCGGCGATAAGGTAATCGTACAAACGCCTGTATACAATTGTTTCTTTTCAAGTATCCGCAACGACCAATGTGAGATGGTATCGAACGAATTGATTTATAAAGACAATACATACCATATTGATTTTGATGATCTCGAACAGAAAGCCGCCGACCCGAAAGCGAAACTATTGTTGCTTTGCAGTCCTCACAATCCCGTCGGCAGAGTATGGAAGAAAGAAGAACTGATACGTATAGGAGAAATTTGTTTACGGAACCATGTGATCGTTGTATCGGATGAGATACATTGCGACCTGGTTTATCCCGGGCATACACATATACCTTTTGCTTCGGTCAGTAATGAATTTCTGCAAAATTCGGTTACTTGCACCGCTCCGAGCAAAACATTTAACCTGGCGGGAATACAGGTCGCCAATATTATGGCTGCTCATGAAGAAATGCGCCTCAAAATAGACAAAGCCCTGAATATTAACGAAGTCTGTGAAATCAATGCCTTTGCTGTGGAAGCGTTGATTGCCGCTTATAACGGTGGCGAGGACTGGCTGGAAGAATTAAAAGTTTACCTGTACGACAATTACAGGATTCTGGTCGAATTCTTCCGAAAGTATTTACCTTCCCTTCCGGTTACACAGCTGGAAGCAACTTATCTGGTATGGATCGACTGTTCGGCTCTTAAACAAACATCCAAAGAGATTGCTGAAACTCTGCTGGATAGAGAAAAACTATGGGTAAACGAAGGCGTACTATACGGTACCGTCGGTGAAGGATTCATCCGCATCAACATCGCCTGTCCCCGACCTCTTCTGTTAGAAGGTTTGGAAAGGATAAAAAAAGTATACGGATAATAGGAAAGTACCTGGCAGTACGGGCAAATGTCTTATAATGAAAAGGGCCTTATACTGAAAATATTCGCACGTCCCATTTTTTTAAATCGTGGTCGCATTTGAAAAAATGGGACGTGCGAATATTTCAAAACTCTTTATCCATTTTCCTACGTATATAAACCAAACTCAGTGAACAGTCACCAGTGAACAGTAAACAGTAAACAGTGAGCTTCTTATGTTTAACCCTCTAAAGTTGGCTCTTGATTCAATGATTTAAGAAGCTTTCTTAGGGAATAGGGTAAACAACAAACGGTAAACACGAATTAATTAAAACTACTTTATGTAACTGGTAATTAATAACTGTTTACCGTTCACTGTTTTACTGCTTACTGGTGACTGTTTACTGTTCACTGGTAACTGATTTAGTTGCGGCATGCCGCGGAAGTTACGCCGTAGGAAAAGGAAGAGGAAAGGGAAATGGAAAGGGAAATGGAAAGGGAAATGGAAAGGGAAATGGAAAAGGATATCCCCCCAACCCCCTTTTCTGAAAAAGGTGGTGAATGAAAAACTTATTTTAAATAATATTTCTCTCTGCTACCGGAATACTTTTATTAAATCTGTACTGCAAATACATCGACTACCACACTGTTTCCGGAAAGAAAACTAAAAACGCTTTTCCGTATAAAGATGAAATAGAGATTACAAAGCTAACATATACGGATAAGTTTGATTAGTAACCTTTTACCACTTATGCTTAAAAATATCACTCTTTTTGTTTGGTTTTTAGAAAAAATTTACATATATTTGCAAAAGAGTACCAAAACTAAGTAATAATGCAAAAATAATACAAATCACTAAATATTAATAACCCCTAATCTCCCGAACATTATGCCTAATCCCCGAACAATCTTATTTATGAAAAAGAGTTTTTTAATCCTCTTATCCCTGATCACTTTCTTAATTCCCGCTTTTTCCCAGCATAGCCTACAGCCCGAATTAAATATGTACCGCTCCGGCGACAGGATATTCAAACAACAAGTGGGCGACAAAGATCCGGGCCGGCCGGGAGAAAATGTGCTCTGGGATTTCAGCCGGCTGGAAATCCTGAACGATGAATACGAACTGGCCTATACCGAACACGATAACTCCATTATCACAGGAACCGAACACCTGACGCACTATCATTACACCTTGCGGAACGATTCCCTGCTCCTGACTGGATTTGAAAATCAAACTACGGAACTTAAGAATCACCAACCCGAACTGGTGATGGAATTTCCTTTCCGGTACGGAGATCGTAAGAAATCATATTTCTACGGTCATGGAACCTACGGAAACCGCCTGGAGATGGATGTGATGGGAACCGTAGAAACCACAGCGGATGCGTACGGTATGATGATACTCCCCAATAAAGATACTTTGAAACACGTGTTACGTACCCGAAGCGTTAAGTACATCGCGGAAGAGACACAACCTATCGGGCCCGGGTTTTACAGGAAACAGAAATCTCCGCCTGTTATTTCCCAAGACAGTATCGATACCCGTCTTCAGGACGATCCGGTAGTGTTTGTTGTCGAAACCTTCCGCTGGTACGAAAAAGGTTACCGCTACCCGGTATTCGAAACCTTCCGCAGTTGGGAGCAATACAAAGAACCGGAAATGGAAGAAAACGAATTCTTAAATACCGCTTTTTTCTACCCTCCCCAGGAACATTATTACCTGGAAGACGACAATGAAAATCTGGCTGTCCTGGAAGAGGGAATCGAAACCGGGGAGAATCCTGACCCCCAAGAAACGGAAGAACCGGATCCCTGGGAAGGCCTTACCTACAACATCTACCCCAATCCCGTCCGTATGGAACCTTTAGGGATCGAATTGTATCTTCCACGCGAAGCAGATATACGGATCCAGGTGAGAAATCCTATGGGATTACTCGAAATAGACGATTCGAAAGGGTATCACCCTGCCGGAACCTGTAATTTCTCGCTTCCTTTCAGCAGGTTGGCTGTCGGGAATTATGTATTGGATGTATGGCTGGACGATAAGCTGATCAGTGAGATCATTATGAAACGATAACCTCAAACCAAAAACAATATGAAAAAAATAATTCTCTTTTTACTCTGCTCCCTGTCTATCCATTCGTACGGACAAAACACTATGGAGACCGCAAAAAACTTAGGTAACTTTGCTTATTCTTTCGAAACAAAATCCGACACCCAGAATACGGCAAACTTCACCAACGATTACGCCGGCAGGCCATCCAACGATGTTTTTTACAAATTCCGCCTGCTGAAAGCTATGGAGATAGTGATCACGCATTGCGGTTCGGCCGTGGCAGATACCTACCTTCACCTTCTGGACTCTTCCGGCGAAAGAATCGCATACAACGATGATTATTCGGGTTATCTCGGTTGCAGCCAGACCCGGCAGGCTTGCATAATAAAAATACTTCCTCCCGGGATCTATTACATCGTCTCGGAAGGATACAGCCAGAACGGAGAGATAACCACCAACATAAGCGGAGTGGGAATACCGCATTTTTACCCGGTAAGTGAAATAGACCAGTACGACGGTACTTTCGATAAAAGCGTATCGGGACATTCCGCCTATTCTGAAAATTATTACCTGGGATTGAATACGAAGCAATTGTTTTACCAGTTCATTCTGGACCGCTCTATGGAAGTTACCATCGATCACTGCGGCTCGGAAGTGGAAGATACGTATATGCTCCTGTTGAACTCGAAAGGAGATATAATCGCTTCCAACGACAATTATACAGGAGCAGGAACCAATTGCAGCAATACCAAACTGGCATTCATAAAAAAGATCCTGCCCGAAGGAACTTACTACGTGGTGAGCCAGGGGAAGACTACCGACGGGTATATCGAGACGAATCTTCACGGGGAAGCCTCCCCTACTGTCTTTCCTGTTACGGATATCGGAAGCAAAGAACGCGACTTTGAGTACAGCGATACGAAGAATTCTTCTTCTTCCCAGAATTATTACAATGGAAAATATTTGCACAATCCGATTGCAGCCAAAGATATTATTTATAAATTTACCCTCACCAGAGCTATAAATATAGAAATATCCCAATGCGGGACTTCTCTGGATATGACGAACTTACATTTGCTGAATGCCATGGGAAATCAAATTGCAACCATCTATTATTCCTCTGCAAATAAATGCAACAGCAAAATAAACAGGGATCTTCCTGTCGGCACCTACTATGTGGTTTCGGAAGGGTATATGTACGACGGTGAAATCACCACGAACATCAAAGGGAGTTTTAACGAATATGTCAATCGTCCGGAACCGGAAACGAGCCGGAACTTTATCCGCGCCCGCACTTACCTTACTGATCAGGAACATAATTACATGGACAACATCCGGTTTTACGACGGATTGGGAAGGCTTATCCAGCAAAACCAGGCTTGGGGAGGCGGAAACCGCCAGGACCTCGTTACCTGTATAGAGTACGACGACCTGGGGGGCGAATCGAAAATATGGAGGCCTCTTCCTCTGCCGAAAACCAACAACGGCTCTTATTACGCCGGCGACCGGACCGCAGATGCCAAAAACGACTATTACTACCGCGACGAATACGGATACTACGAAAATGTATACGAAAACTCGCCGCTGCACAGGCCGGTAAAGAAATACGGCCCCGGATCGGCCTGGAGGGAAGGAAACGGGCATGCCGCACAGATAGAATATCTGTCGAACTCGGCAACTTATCCGTGCAACTACTACACGGTATCCGGTGATAATCTGGTTAAAAACAATACGTATGCCAACAACACCCTGGAGGTGGTAAAATACACCGACGAAGACGGCTCTGTTTCCTACGAATTTACCGATAAATTCGGACGCCTGCTGTTGTCCCGGCAAATGAACGGAAGTGTGAAGCACGATACTTATTACATTTACGACCCGCTGGGAAATCTCCGCTTTGTGCTCCCTCCTATGGCTTCCGAAAACCTGGGATCGAATACGACTTACAACCCTTCTTCAAACCTTTACCTTCTGGACTATGCATACATCTACAAATACGACTCCCGCGGCCGTTGTATCGAAAAGAAACTGCCCGGAAGAAACACATGGCCCGTTTATTTTGTTTACGATAAAACAGACCGGTTGATCTTCTCCCAGGATGGCGAGCAACGCGCTTTAACAGCCAACCGCTGGACTTTCTATAAATACGACACTCATGGAAAGATGCTTATGAAAGGGGTTTGCGAACTGACGTCCTCTTTGGATGTGAATACATTACGGACCAAACTGGCCGACAGGGCGGTCACGGATACGTTCCATATCAGCAAACCCAATTACGGCTATTCGGCCCAGGTACATGCGGAAATACCTTTCACCGTGGAAGAATTGCTGCAGGTGAATTATTACGACAATTACGACTTCACCGCTCTTGCCGTTTTCGGCCAGAGCAAATTTCAATACCAGCCTGTAGTAAAAGGATACAACAACCGGAGGTACGGTACGGACTCCGATAAAGTGGCGGCCAAAGGATTGCTTACCGGAACCTTGCTCCTACGCCCGGATATGAACCAAAGGATGTTGGGATCTGTTTTCTATTACGACAAAAAAGGGAACGTCATTCAATCGATTGCGGCCAATCACCTGGATGGTTTTGAAAAAGAATACGTCAATTATTCGCACACCAACAAGCCTCTGAAAAAGATCATCACCCATTCCAGACTGCATGTAAAGGAGATCAAACAAGTGTATACTTATTCGTACGATCATGTAGACCGGCTAAAGACGACTTTGTATTCCCTCGACGACCAACCGGAAATACCTATGTCGAACATTACTTACAACTTATACGGGCAGATCGAATCCAAATCGTTGTATGGAAATGCCGAGGTCATCCATTATGAATTCAATATCCGGGACCAGCTAAAGAGGATGTATTCCGCAAACTTCAACCAGAAACTCTATTACGAGCAATCGACCGGAAGCAATACGCCTTCTTTCAATGGAAATATCTCCCAGATGTCCTGGATGAGTTCCAACCAGAAAGCCGACCAGCATTATCTTTATACGTACGATCCCCTCAATCGTCTTACGAAAGGGCAATACCGGCAAGATACTTACAGCGGATACAACAATACGAAGAACTACAGCGAGGAAGTAGCGTACAACAAAATGGGAAACATCACCCAGTTGAAGCGGTCCAAAACAGGAACGGGATATATGGATAACCTGACTCTGGCGTATGTAGGCAATCTCCTTAACAAAGCAACGGAAACAGGCGATGCGGCCAAAGGGTTCCTGAAGCCGGGAGTCACTTTGCCTGCCAAAGAGTACGAATACAATAAAAACGGCTCCCTGCAGTTCGATCATCATACGGGCATCTCTAACATGTCTTATACGTCTTTAGGCATGCCTTTCAAAATACAATTCAGGCCGGGACATATTATCCAGTATTCTTACAATGGAGCCGGGAAAAAATTGAGGACGGTCCATACGACCACCCGGAACAATCTGAATGTGCCCTTGGGTTCTTTCCAGCCTTTAACCAGTTATTCCGTAGCTTCCGTCCTGACGACCGACTATTGCGGAAGCATCGTGTACGAAAACGGGAAAGTAAAGTACATCCTTACTCCCGAAGGCTATATTTCCGAATCTTATGGAGACCGGCATATGGTCCACCATTATTACCTGAAAGATCACTTAGGTAACAACAGGATGGTTATCGCCCTCGGCGGTTACACCCATACGGCGCAGGAAACGGAGTATTATCCTTTCGGTTTGCCTTTCCCGAGAGGGAAAAACCCGGGTTACCAGCCATTCAAATTCGGAGGCAAAGAGCTGGATGAGATGTACGGACTGAACTGGTACGATCAGGGAGCGCGTCCCTTCGGGGGACTCGTACCGCGCACTCCGGTGATGGATCCGCTGGCAGAGAAATACTACAGTATAAGTCCTTATGCACAGTGGGCGAATAATCCGGTGAGGTATATCGATCCGGATGGACGGGAATGGTTAAAAGCCGATGATCAGGTATTTGCAAATTCTCTTATAACCGCAATGTCAGGTAAAATAAGTATACATCAGCAATCTATAGAAAAGTTGAATACGACTATAGCCAAAAAGAAGGCAAAAGGAAAAAATACTCTTAATGATGAACTAAAGGTTGAAGAATTACAGACGAGCATACAAAACTTAAATGCAGGTATTGGAGAATTAAATGAAATGGGAGAAACAAAAGAACAGGTATTTACATACGAAAAAACTAGTGAGAACAGGGGGGAAGCTGATCTAGTAGACGGCTTAATTATTATGACTATAGCAAACAATGGCTCTATAAGCAACGGAATCCATGAATCTTCCCACGGATATGATATTTGGAAAAATGGAGGAGTATACGGTCGAAGTAATTATATGTTAGGCGAAATAAAAGCCTACAGGCGGCAGTTCTCTTTTGATAAGCAAACTCTCCCTGTATCCGATTTCGGTAGAGCAAAATCTTTAAAAGATATTGATGGACGATGGATTTTTGGAATAAATTCTAATGGGTCCTATCTTTACATAGAAAATGTTTTCAAGGGCAAAAATCCAAAAGATGTTTTGAATGACTTTAAATAAAAAAATAATTATGAAGTATTTTTATAT
>JAJBTS010000215.1 GCA_020860885.1 Bacteroidales bacterium | reverse complement strand
ACATACGATTATATAAAAAAACAGCTGTATCAGACGCACGAATTTACGCGGATCATTCAGGAAGAAGATAATTTCCCCGCCAATTATTTTTTCGATGTTCGTGACTCCTTGAAAAAGATCCGTATCGAAGGGACTTACCTGATCGAAAAGGAACTCTTCGATATCCGTCGTTCGCTGGAAACCATTAATGAGATTGTCCGTTTTTTTCAACTTAAACAAGAAGAAGAGAGCAAGGCTTATCCTTATCTACAGGAATTGGCGCAGGATGTTTCTTCTTTTCCGCAGCTCACCCGCCAGATAGATTTGATCCTGGATAAATTCGGCCGTATCAAAGACAATGCTTCTCCCGAATTAAGTAATATACGGAAACAACTCAGCCAGACAGTAAATGGTATCTCCAAAACACTCAACAGTATTTTACGGAGCGCCCAGGCGGAAGGTTTGGTGGATAAAGATGTGGCGCCTACCATGCGCGACGGGCGGCTGGTCATTCCTATTTCTCCTGCTTTCAAACGTAAGTTAAAAGGAATTGTCCATGATGAATCGGCTACCGGAAAAACCGTTTTTATCGAACCGGCCGAGGTCGTGGAAGCGAACAATAGGATCCGTGAGCTGGAAAGTGAAGAAAAGCGGGAGATAGTACGTATCCTTACCGATTTTACCGATAAAATACGGCCGGAAATACCCGATATATTAAACTCTTATCAATTCCTGGCGGAGATTGATTTTATCCGGGCCAAAGCTTTATTCGGCTTAGACATTGATGCGATCTTACCCGTTATTGAAAATAAGCCGTATCTCGACTGGATAAGGGCTATACATCCTTTATTACTTATTTCCCACCGGAGACAAAACAAATCTATAGTCCCTCTGGACATTGAACTTACCCGGGAATCGGACCGGATACTGATTATTTCAGGGCCGAACGCAGGAGGAAAATCGGTCCTTCTGAAAACCGTGGGACTCCTCCAGTATATGCTGCAATGCGGTATGCTGATCCCTTTGGGAGAAAGGTCCACAACCGGCATTTTCGACGATATATTCCTGGATATAGGAGATGAACAATCTATTGAGGATGATCTTTCTACCTACAGTTCGCATCTTACCAATATGAAATATATGGTAAAACATACCCATGGCAAATCTCTTATTTTAATCGATGAATTCGGAGGAGGTACGGAACCCCAGATCGGGGGCGCTATCGCAGAAGCTTTGCTTCACCGTTTCAACGATAAAAAAAGCTACGGCGTTATTACGACTCATTATCAGAACCTGAAAACGTTTGCCGAAGATAACGAAGGGATTGTTAACGGAGCTATGCTCTACGACCGCCACCAGATGCAACCTCTGTTCAAATTGTCTATCGGAAATCCGGGAAGTTCTTTTGCCATAGAAATAGCCCGGAAGATAGGTTTGCCGGAAGATGTTATAGCGGAAGCTTCTGAAAAAGTAGGCCAGGATTACATCGACATGGATAAATACCTTCAGGATATTGTCCGGGATAAACGCTACTGGGAATCTAAAAGGCAAAATATCCGTTCTCAGGAGAAAAGGCTGGAAGAACTGACCGAACGGTATAAAACAGACCTTGAAAAAATAGAAACCCAGAGAAAAGAGGTTATGGCTAAAGCCAGGGCGGATGCGGAGAAAATGATTGCCGACACGAATGCAAAAATAGAAAATACCATCAAAGGAATCCGGGAAGTTCAGGCCGAGAAAGAAAAGACCAAAGATATCCGGAAAGACCTGGAGGTTTATAAGCAATCGCTACAGGGAAAGGAATCCTATACCGATGATAAGATAGCGCAAAAAATAAAAAAGCTTAAGGAAAGAGAGTCGAAGAAGAAAAAGAAAAAAGAAACTCTTACCCCTTCTTTTAATCCGGAAATTATTGAAGTAGGCGATACGGTAAAAATAAAAGGCCAGCGGACTCCGGGACAGGTAATGGAAATCAAAGGAAAAAACGTAGTTGTTGCTTTCGGAGCTTTGAAGACATCTACCAAACTCGATCAACTGGAGAAAATAAGCAACAATCAATTACGGAAAGAATCGGCTAAAACACAAATCTTTACATCCAACAGTCCGGACTCGATGTCGGAAAAAAAGCTGAATTTCAAATTGGAAATCGACGTAAGAGGCATGCGGGGCGATGAAGCTTTACAGGCGGTTACTTATTATGTCGATGATGCTATCCAATGCAATGTGGAACGCGTACGTATCCTCCACGGTACGGGAACCGGCGCTTTAAGACAGATTATCCGCGACTACCTCAAAAGTGTACCGAATATCAGACGTTTCCAGGATGAACATATCCAATTCGGAGGTGCAGGAATCACAGTCATAGAATTTCAGTAAACAGTCACCAGTGAACAGTTAACAGTAAGTAGTTAACAGTAAGCAGTTAACAGTAACACAGTGATTGGTATTAGGAGCTGTTTGCGAAGAGCATCTATACCCCGTTGCGAAGAGTAGTGATACCTGTTCGCGGAGAGTATTGACACCTCATTGCGAAGAGTATTTCGACGGGTTAGCGAAGAGTATTTCGACGGGTTAGCGAAGAGTATTAACACCCCGTAGCGAAGAGTATTAACACCCCGTTGCGAAGAGTATTTCGACGGGGGCGCGATACTTACCGCAAGAGGGGTGCGAAGAGTATCACAGAGAGGTAGTGATACTTACCGCAAAAAGGGATCGAAAAGCATTAAGAAATTGTAATGGTATTTACCACTATTTGAAAGATAATATCTGGCTTACTGTTAACTGTTTACTGTTTACTGTTTACTGCTTACTGTTCACTGTTCACTGTTCACTGTCAACTGTTCCGCGACTTCTTCCATCAGCCACTTGGGAGTGGATGTTGCGCCACAGATGCCCACAGATCTTATGCCATCCAGCCATTCGGGCTGTATATCATCCGGACTGGAAATAAGATAAGTATTTGCATTGGCTTTCCTGCATTCTGCCAGAAGGACTTTCCCGTTGGAGCTTTTTTCTCCGGCAACAAAAAGTACCAGATCGTGTTTTGCCGCAAACTTCCTGATATTAGGAATGCGGTTGGAAACCTGCCTGCAAATGGTATCGAAAGAATGGAAAGCCACCTTCTCTCCTATCCGGGATTGTATTTCTTCTACTATCTCATTGAAATCATCGATAGACTTCGTTGTCTGGGAAAATAAATATATATCTTTATTATAATCCAATTTACCGAGATCTTCTTTTGTCTCGATAACAATGGCTTTCCCTTCCGTCTGTCCGACCAATCCGTTTACTTCGGCATGGCCTATCTTTCCAAAGATAACTATTTGGGTTTTATCAGGATCCGAAATAAGATATTGCTTTTTAATCCGTTTCTGAAGCTGCAAAACCACCGGGCAAGTCGCATCTACAATGCGGATATTATTTTGCTGCGCAATCGTATAAGTAGAAGGAGGTTCCCCATGAGCGCGCAGCAATACCTTCTTATCTTTTATTTGTTTCAAATCTTCGTGGTTGATCGTATGTAAGCCTTTTTTTTTCAAACGGGCTACCTCCTGACTGTTATGTACAATGTCTCCCAGGCAATACAAATCGCTTTCCGAAGCTAATTCCTGCTCCGCATTTTTTATTGCATTCACCACTCCAAAGCAAAAACCGGAATCCTGATCTATTTCAACTATTCTCATACGCTAATTGTTCTATTTACAAAGATACAAATCAATTGTAGTTTTGAGAAAATAAATAAAAAAGAAATCGTAATTTTGCAGGGGTTTTAATATATTAGACATTATGGCAAATATTAAGTGTATTGGTATCCTTACTTCCGGAGGAGATGCTCCAGGAATGAATGCAGCTATCCGTGCTGTAACCAGGGCAGCTATCTACAACGACATGGAAGTAAAGGGGATATACAGAGGTTTCCGAGGATTATTAACGGGAGAAGTGGTTCCCTTCAAAACGAATAATGTGAGTAACATTATCCAGCAGGGAGGAACCATCCTGAAAACAGCCCGTTCTACCGAATTCCGCGAACCGGAAGGCAGAAGGCAGGCGTATGAAACTATTAAAAGAGAAGGGATTGATGCATTGGTGGTTATCGGAGGAGACGGTTCCCTTACGGGAGCTCGAATTTTTGCTCAGGAATACAATTTACCTATTGTAGGATTACCGGGAACCATTGATAATGACCTTTACGGAACAGATACTACCATCGGTTACGATACTGCATTAAATACCATCATGGAAGCTGTGGATAAGATACGCGACACAGCCTCTTCGCATGAACGTTTGTTTTTTATTGAAGTTATGGGACGGGACGCCGGATTTCTGGCATTAAACGGAGCCATTGCTTCGGGTGCCGAAGCGGCTATTATTCCGGAAATATGGACCGAAGTAGACCAACTGGAAGAACTGATCAAAAGCGGTTTCCGTAAAACCAAGAACAGCAGTATTGTATTGGTAGCGGAAAGCGAGATTACCGGAGGGGCTATGACTATGGCTGAAAGGGTGAAAAAAGAATATCCTCAATACGATGTGCGTGTCACTATTCTGGGACATTTACAAAGAGGAGGTTCTCCGTCTGCCACCGACCGCATATTAGCAAGCCGGATGGGTGCAGCGGCTATCGATGCATTTATGGATGATCAGAGAAATGTAATGATCGGAATCCAGAACGATCAGATCGTATATGTACCATTTTCTAAAGCAATTAAGAATGATAAGCCTATTAACAGGGATTTATTGAATACTTTACATATACTATCGATATAATTCTGTTCAGAATGGTAATAATTGGATAAAACGAGGGTAGAAAAGAACTTCTACCCCTAAATTATAAGGATATAATACGAGGAGGGGCCAAAAAGAACTTTCTGCCCCTAAAGAGGATGTCCTAAAAGAACTTCCCACCCCTAAAGAGGAGGGCCAAAAGAACTTCCTGCCCCTAAATCCCCTAAAGGGGACTTCTTAAACAGTTGAATATCAACAGCCCCCTTTAGGGGGTTGGGGGCCAAACGATGAGAATATTTACTTTTGGACATACTCTTGGGGGCCAAACGATAAGATTGTTTACTTTTTTAACATCCTCTTGAAAGCCAAACCAGGAGATATTATTGACTTTTTAGACAGCCTCTTGGAGGCCAAACGATGAAATTATTGACTTTTTAGACAGCCTCTTGGAGGCCAAACCCTAAAGTTTTGGCTTTTTGGACAATCTTAGCCTACAAACACAGAGACTTTCGACTTTTAGACATCTTTTTAATAAGAAAAGACTACTTTCCTTAAGAATATTTTACAATCTTTTTATACTTTTGCATCCGCATTTTAATAATAAATAGTCTCAGATTATGAAAACAATTTCATTGTATGCAGGATGCTCTTTATTTATTGCATCCCTGCTTTTCGGGACTTCTTCGTGCACTTCAAAGTCTAATAATGCAAGTGTTCAACCATCCAATGAGTTTACAACCGAAAGCGTCTTAGCCGAATTAGACAACGACGACCCTTTAACATCTTTAAAAAAAGGGAACGAACGTTTCATGTCGGGTAAACTCCTGCATATACATCAGGATACGTTAAAAGTAAAAGAACTCGTTTCCGGACAAAATCCTAAGGCCGTTATTATAGGTTGTTCCGACTCGCGGGTTACCCCCGAAATTCTTTTCGACCAGGGAATGGGCGATTTATTTGTAATACGTACGGCCGGGAATGTGATGGGTGATTATGAGTTGGGAAGCATAGAATATGCAGCCGATCATCTTCACACAAAATTAATTCTAGTGCTGGGACATTCGGGTTGCGGAGCCATACACGCCATGATTGAACATGCGCACGACGAAAAAACCGATGGGTATTTAGCTACGATTATCGATTGCCTGAAAAGCGAGGAAGAAGAACAGGAAGTACTCAAATCCAGTCATGATGTAGCCTGCGATGCAGTACGGGCAAACGTTATACACGGAGTGAAACAACTCCGCGAATGCGATCCTGTACTAAAAAACCTTTATAAAAACGGTGAGATTCAGATTATGGGAGCCGTATACGATCTGGAATCGGGTAAAGTAGATTTCCTGAGTATCTGAAACAGATCCGTTATCCTTTAATTCGTTCCTTCCAGTAGCTGATCAAAATTCGCGGAACGCACTTCCCGGAGAGTTTCTCCGTCTCCGGAATAAATAAACAGATAAGTCATTCCCGGAATTTGATCCGCTAACCGGACGGATTTTTCCAGGCCTAACGCCATAAAAGCCGTAGCAAAAGCGTCGGCAGTCATACAGTCGGCAGCAAAAACGGATGCGCTCAATATATTTGCTTCGGAAGGATATCCCGTTCTGGGATCAATCGTATGAGCATATTTCTTTCCATCCCGGACATAAAAATTCCGGTAATTCCCTGAAGTAGCCAAAGAGTAATCATGGAGGAACACAATTTCCTGAGTTTCTTTAATTTCTCCGGAACGATCATCTATAGGAGTTGTAATACCGATTGTCCAGGTACGTCCTTTCGGATTTTTCCCTTTTGCCCGTATCTCCCCTCCGATTTCGATCATATAGTTTTCGATACCATATCCTTCAAAAAGATCTGCTATGACGTCACAAGAATAACCTTTTGCTATAGAAGACATATTCAGTTGAAGCCGGGGGTCTTCCTTTATGATTTTGCGGCCTTCCAGCCTCACCTTCTTATAACCGACGAATTGCTTCAGGCTGTCGATCTTTCCCGGTGTTACCTGATCCATCTTCTGGAAGCCGAACCCCCAGAGATTGATCAGGGGAGCCGCAGTAATATCGTATACGCCGTCGGTTAAGGCAGCTATTTCCTGCGCTTTATTAAAACAAGCGATAAACCAATCATCCGCCTCCACGTCCATATTATTATTTACTTTAGAAATAATAGTTTTATTATTATCAGGATTCATAGATAAAGCGACGCTATCCAACCGGGCGGATATTTCTTTTCCCAATTCTCTGGGATAGGAATATTTGATATTTGCACTCGTCTTAAATATCTGAATCTGCGTATGGAAATATTCCGGGTCCTTAACTGTATTCCGGCCTTTGCAGGAAATAAAAGAAAACAATAAGAGACAAAAAAAGATAAAACTGCAATTAAGATAATTCTGACTTTTCATTTTCATACAAACAACAGTACCTTATTTTCCGTTAAAAATGACCTCATCGAATAATACAGACGGGATTCTCCAGGAAGAAGTCGTACGGGGATCGTTTCCTATCTCGAGTATGTTTTGCCATAAAGTTAAAATGTTCCCTGTGATATTCATTTCATTCACAGGAAGGACCGCTTTTCCGTTTTCAATTAAAAAGCCTTCGATTCCGAAAGAAAAATCTCCTGTAGTAGAATTGCTGTTTCCCCCATTAAACCCGGTTACCCATATGGCTTTATCTAAAGTAGCCATTATCTCTTCAAAATTTCGTTCTCCCCGATTCATAACAAGTATGGAAGGAGATTGAATGGTCGGTTCCATCGCCAGTTTTCCGGCGTAATAGGTATCCAGATAATAGGTGGATAATACACCCTCGCGTATCACATCCATTTTTTTCGTTGCGACGCCTTCATTATCAAACCAGCGGGCGCCTCTCGCCTGCGGTATATGGGGATCATCGATTACAGATATTTTATCCGATAAGATCTTTTCACCCAGCTTATTTATTAAAAAGGAATTTTTCTGTTGAATGGCGCTCCCGGAGAGAGAGGAAATCACAGGCGATAGCAAACGGGATATATTCCGGTTATCTACCAGCATCTTATATTTACCGGATTCTATCTTTACCTGTCCTAATTTCTTTAATGTCCTTTCATAAGCCTCACGTACAATTCCTTCTTTTTGCAACTTTTCCCAGAAAACAGAAGTATCGTACCAGAAGGAAGAAGGCCTTGCACCATCCGTATCTTTCAGAGATGTTTCGGCAGACAAATTATAATAAGTGGTAGCGGTTTCTCCCCTGAAACCATTGCTATCTATCTTATAGTTTTCACTGGTTCCATCCGAATAAGAAGCCGATACAGATATCAACCGCTCATCTTTTTTATACATTTCGTTTACGGAGTCTTTCAAAACCTGTAGTTTATCGTCAACAGGAATAGAGTTTATCTGAGGATCAAACAAATCCAGGTCAGCCCCTCCCCCTTTGTACAAACGGCTGGGATCCGGCAGTTTCCTGTATTTATCCGGCGCCAGGAAACGAGTTGCTTCGATGTTTCTTTTTATAAAAGATTTCAGCTCTTCCTTTTCCAGGCGGTTGGTCGAGAAAGAAGAAAACCGTCCATCGACATAAATACTCAGACTCATTCCATTTTCGACCGACTGTTCCAGTTTATCCAGCTGGTTATCCCTGTATTCGAAAGAATTATCCATTCCCGAATAAACAACGATCCGTGCATCCGAACATCCATTCTCTAAAGTAAATTTCATTGCCCAGTCGGCTAAGTTCTTAAATTCTTCGCTAATCATTTAAATTCCTCCTACTGTTAATTGTTTTACCAGCACGGTAGGCAACCCTTGTGAAACCGGCATACTTTGTCCGTCTTTTCCACAGGTCCATGTACCCTTATCAATCTTTAAGTTCGTTCCTACCATGGTTATATCTGCTAAAGCCTGAGGTCCGTTACCAATAATATTTATATCTTTTATAGGCTGGGTCAGTTTTCCGTTTTCTATTAAATAACCTGTTTTTACAAAAAAGGTAAAATCTCCGGCACCGATCTGAACCTGTCCATTCGAGAAATTATCCACATAAATACCTTTCTTTACGCTGGTAATGATCTCTTCTTCTTCATATTTCCCGTTTTCCATATAAGTAGAGCGCATACGGGGAACAGGTATGGACCGGAACGACTGCCTCCGACCATTACCCGTAGGTTCTACTCCATAATACCGGGCGCTTATACGATCGTGTAAATAAGAATTCAACCGCCCCTCTTTTACAATATAGGTTTTTTGTCCGGCAATTCCTTCATCATCAAAATTCACGGCTCCTCTGTCGAAAGGAATACAGCCATCGTCCACCACATTAATCTGGGCATCACAAATCATCTTCCCCAGTTTATCTGAAAAAATAGATGTTTCTTTACGGTTGAAATCAGCCTCAAAAGCATGTCCTATCGCTTCGTGCAAAAGGATACCGGAACTTCCGGCGCTCATCACTACAGGCATTTCTCCTCCTCTCGGACGTATCGAATCGAACATGCGGCACGCCTGGCTCACGGCTTCCTGTGCTACGGTTTCCACCAACTCCCCGGTCAGAAAAGAGATATCCATCCGTGCAGCGCGTGAAGCATAAGCATTTTCAATCCGTTTTCCATCCTGCATAATACACATCCCAGAGAACTGTATCATAGGCCGGACATCCTGACAAAGCAAACCGTCTGAATTATAATAAAGAATATAAGAGGTATAATCCGTAACGGAAGCATTCACTTTAATCACTCTCGGGTCCAATTCAAAGATCCTATCGTTCAGTTTCTGCAAATAAGGTATTTTCTGATTGGCAGTTACATTTTCCCAGGAAGACACTATAGGATAATAGTTCTTAAAAGTTTTCTCATCCACTTTCAGAGGAGGAACTTTAGCAGCGCTGTTGGCTATCCGGGAAGCAACACGGGCAGCTTTTACCATTTCTTCCAACGTTACGTTTTCCACATAGGCATACCCTTGCTGATCTCCTGACACAACACGTATGCCTACTCCATAATCAATATCGGAAGACGCCCTGTTAACCGCACCGTCTTGTAAAACAAGGGTATTGGAAAAAGTATGTTCGAAGTAAAGATCTGCATAATCCCCCCCTTTTTCCAAAGCAACGGACATTACTTTTTGCAGATCGGAAATAGTTATATTAAATCGATTCAACATTCAATTGCGTATTATATTATTTTACAAAGATAGTGAACTCCTAATGCAGAGGCAAGTTTACTCGTAATTTTATATCTTTACAGCTGAT
>JAJBTS010000370.1:8046-9944 GCA_020860885.1 Bacteroidales bacterium | reverse complement strand
GTATTAAATAATGAACACAGTAGACCAATTTGAAGAGGTAATAGCATTATGCCGGGAGCTTTTTGAGAAAAAGCTGAAGGACTATGGTGCGTCCTGGCGTATTATGCGCCCGATTTCTATTACAGATCAAATATTTATTAAAGCCAAACGTATACGCAGCCTGGAGCTGAAAGGTTTTAGTAAAGTAGATGAAGGAATAAAATCGGAGTTTATTGCTATTGTGAATTATGGAATCATAGGTTTGATTCAATTAGAACTTGGTTTTTCGGATGTGATAGATATCCGGAAAGAAGAAGCATTGAATTTGTATGATAAGCATATGACAGAGACAAAAGAACTTATGTATGCTAAAAATCACGATTATGATGAGGCTTGGAGAAGTATGAGGATCAGTTCATATACAGACCTTATTCTTACCAAAATTTACCGGACCAAACAGATTGAAGGGAATGAAGGACGAACTTTAGTTTCGGAAGGGGTTGATGCGAATTATATGGACATGGTCAATTATTCACTTTTTGCATTAATCAAATTAGAATATGGCGAATAAAATAAAGATCCCGGATGTATATAAGAAAATTATAGTTGAAATATTGCGTATAGCAGTAGGACTTGTTTTTGTATTTTCCGGATTTGTGAAAGCAGTAGATCCATGGGGAAGTGCATATAAATTCCTGGATTATTTCACGGCTTTTCATCTGGATTTTTTGAGTTTTTTAGCTTTGCCTGCTTCTTTTGCCTTGTCCGCATTTGAATTTACGTTAGGTATATGCTTGCTTGTAGGTGTATATAGAAAGATTACGAGTTTTCTGATTGTCCTTGTGATGGCTTTCATGACTTGCCTCACTCTTTACCTTGCTATTGCAAATCCTGTGTCGGACTGTGGTTGTTTCGGTGATGCCATCGTTATATCTAATTGGGCAACCTTCACTAAGAATTTAATTCTTTTGCCCGCTTCGATTGTGGTTTTCCTGTGGCATTCGAAAATGACTTTCCTGTTTTCTAAAAAATCCCGGTCATTGGTATTGGTATTTACTCTTATATTTATACTTGGAGTGTCTTCCTTCGGTTATATGAATCTTCCTGTTTTTGACTTCCGTCCTTATAAAGTCGGAAACAACATACGGGAACTGATGGAGATACCGGAAGGAGCGGAAACGGACGTTTTTGAGACTACTTTTATTTATGAAAAAGATGGAGTGAAACAAAAATTTACTCTTGAGAATTATCCGAAAGAAGGATCTGGTTGGACGTTTGTCGATACGGAGGCAAAATTAATAAAGAAAGGATATGAACCCGCAATTCAAGGGTTTACAATAACCGATGCGGAGGGTTATGAGATAACAGATGAAGTTTTGAATAACCCGGATTATACTTTCTTATTAATTGCTCACAAATTAGATAAAGCCAGCGATTCATATATCGAGAAAATAAATGAAATATACGATTATTCGCAACAAAACGGATATGATTTTTATTGCCTGACATCTTCTTTGCCTCACCAGATTCTTGAATGGAGGGAAAGTACCGGGGCAGAATATCCTTTTTGTACCATGGATGATATTATTTTAAAGACGATTGTTCGTTCCAACCCCGGACTGGTATTGATAAAAGATGGATCTATAATAAATAAATGGTCCGATAGAAATATCCCTAGTGATAGTATGTTGATTCTTCCTCTGGAAGAAACTCCTCTGGGTGCAATCCCGGAAAATAGTGATACACAAAAAGTCGTTTTTCTGGCTTTAATTCTGGTTGTCCCTTTGTCTGTGCTGTCTTTTTCCGATTGGAACGGGCGAAGGATGGAGAGAAAGAAAAAGAAAGTAAATGTAAAATAATAAGGTTGACAGAGAATGTTATTTATTTTATATAAACCGACTAAATAAATTACCAACAAT
>JAJBTS010000370.1:0-8036 GCA_020860885.1 Bacteroidales bacterium | reverse complement strand
AAAAACATTGTAGCAGGAAACTGGAAAATGAATAAAACCTTGCAGGAAGGAACTTCTTTAGCTAAGGATTTACAGGCAGCATTGAATGGAAAAACATTGAAATGCGATGTAGTAATATGTCCTCCTTTTATTCATTTAACATCTATCAATGAAAACAAAGGAAATATTGTAAAAGTAGGAGCACAAAACTGTGCCGATAAAGTATCCGGCGCATACACAGGCGAAGTATCTGCTGCGATGGTTGCCTCCACTGGAGCAGAATATGTTATATTAGGTCACTCCGAGCGTAGAGCTTATTATGGAGAAACCAATGCAATATTAAAGGAAAAAGTAAAATTAGCTTTAGAAAATAAATTAACTCCTATCTTCTGTATCGGAGAAGTATTAGATGAAAGAGAATCCGGAAAGCAAAACGAAGTTGTGAAATCTCAGATAGAAGAAGCGCTTTTCGATCTTTCTCCGGAAGATTTTGGTAAAATTGTTCTGGCTTATGAACCGGTTTGGGCGATAGGAACTGGTAAAACGGCTACTTCAGCACAAGCTCAGGAAATGCACGCATTTATCCGTCAAACATTGGTTGGCAAATATGGTAAAGAAGTTGTAGATAATACTTCTATTCTATACGGTGGTAGCTGTAATGCAGGGAATGCCAAAGAACTATTCTCTAATCCTGATGTTGATGGAGGTTTGATTGGTGGAGCTTCATTAACTGTGGATGCCTTTTTACCGATTATAGAAGCTTTTTGATTAGATATTTAATATAACCATATGAAAAAGAAAATCTCCTTCCTGACTGTACTGTGTTGTCTGTTTTGCTGTACTTTATTACAGGCTCAAAGTAGATCGGCTAATATTATAATAGAATTAGAATCCAACTCGTCTGGTTCGGAAGGAGTTATTCATATTGAATCAGATCCGGCAATTACAGCTCTTATAGGGAAACCGAATAGCCAGACAGAAATATTATCTGCAGATCATGATCTTATAGAAAGGACAGGCTATCGTTTGCAGATTTATATGGGTAATAATCCCAGTCGTGCCCGTTCGGAAGCTTCATCCAGAAAAGCGTCTATCGAGAATGTTTTTCCGGAGTTGAAAACGTATCTGACTTATGAAGCTCCTAACTGGAAACTGGTCGCCGGAGACTTTATTTCACGAGAGGAAGCAACAGTATTTAAACAACAGCTTCAAAAAGAGTTTCCTCAATTTGGTAAAGAAATATACATTGTAGTAGATAAAATTAAAATTCCTGTAGAAAGAGGAGAATAATATAATATATGGAATGGACTCCTGAAGAATTGGAGAGAAAAAAGGAACTGGCTTTTCATTACAGAAAGATATTGGAATTATTAGGAGAAGATCCTGAAAGAGAAGGTTTGATCAAAACACCGGAAAGAGTGGCAAAAGCAATGATGTTCCTGACAAAAGGATATAAAGAAGATCCGGGAGCTATCTTGTCTTCGGCTATTTTTATTGAAGATTACAAACAAATGGTAATTGTTAAGGATATTGACTTCTTTTCCATGTGTGAACATCATATGCTTCCTTTTTTTGGAAAGGCGCATGTTGCCTATATCCCGGATAATGCAGTTACCGGATTAAGCAAAATTCCCAGAATTGTAGATGTGTATGCCCGACGTTTACAGATTCAGGAACGTATGACTACTCAAATAAAGAAATGTATTCAGAAAACCATGAAGCCTCTGGGTGTTATGGTAGTTATCGAAGCACAACATATGTGTATGCAGATGAGAGGCGTGGAAAAGCAAAATTCTATAACAACTACTTCTGACTTTACTGGGGTATTTAATCAGGCTAAAACAAGGGAAGAGTTTATGAATCTTATCAGAGGTCGAAATTAATCTTTGATCTCTTCGTATTCAATGTATTCTCCCTCATCGGCATCAATAATTTTTTTCTCGGAAGATTGAGTTTGTTGCCGTGTCTGGTGATCTTTGGTATGATTTTGCTGTTAGGTTTGTGAATGAGACTGGTCCGGACGTTTGCCGAATATGCCTCCTACGAACCAGCGCACAAGCGATAACCCTAGGAATATAAAGAATATAACAATTAAAAATATAAAAAATAGAAAATTAAGCATTCTCTTAGTTTTGTATTAAAGCTAATTACAAAGATAAAACAATTTCTGTAGCTATAGGAGCTCTGTAGTACAAAGATCAAAAAATATTTATAAAATATGCAAAAACCGGCAATACCGAAAGGTACTCGTGATTTTTCTCCGGAAGAGATGGAGAAACGTAATTATATTTTTGATACGATCCGCAGTGTATTTTATTTATACGGGTTCAAGCAAATAGAAACTCCGGCTATGGAGAATTTATCTACCTTGATGGGTAAATATGGAGAAGAAGGAGATAAATTATTATTTAAAATATTAAATTCAGGTGATTTTCTGAAAGGAATTAACGAAGACGATTTGGAAAACAGGAATCTGAGCCGGTTAACCTATCAAATATGTGAAAAAGGCCTTCGCTACGATCTTACTGTGCCTTTTGCCCGTTTCGTCGTAATGCATAGAAATGAAATATCTTTTCCTTTCAGAAGGTTCCAGATACAGCCTGTGTGGAGGGCAGACCGACCCCAAAAAGGCCGTTACCGTGAATTTTTTCAATGCGATGCCGATATTGTAGGTTCTGATTCTTTATTGAATGAAGTAGAACTGATACAGATGACGGATGAAGTTTATAAACGATTCGGTATTCGTGTCTGTATTAAAATGAATAACCGTAAAATCTTATCCGGAATTGCAGAAATTATCGGAGAAGCAGAGAAAATAGTTGATATTACTGTTGCAATAGATAAACTGGATAAAATAGGGTTGGAGAATGTTAATGCAGAATTGGCTGCAAAAGGTATTGCAGATTCAGCGATAGCTAAACTTCAACCAATTATCTTATTGAAAGGATCGAATCGGGAAAAACTACAAATTTTAAAGAGAGAACTGCACTCTTCAGAAATAGGAATGACAGGAGTACTGGAAATGGAAAAGATACTCGATAAAATTGAAATTGTCGGTATGAATTCCGAATTGGAAATGGATCTTACCCTGGCCAGAGGCTTGAACTATTACACGGGAGCTATTTTTGAAGTAAAAGCGCTGGATGTACAGATCGGGAGTATCACAGGAGGGGGCCGTTACGACAATCTGACAGGGGTTTTCGGCATGCCCGGAGTATCGGGAGTAGGCATCTCTTTCGGGGCGGACCGTATCTTTGATGTTTTGAATCAATTAAATCTTTATCCAGCAGGATCTGCACAGAAAACAAAAGTCCTGTTTGTGAATTTTGGAGAAAAAGAAGAAGATCATATCTTTCCTTATCTGTATCAGTTACGCAAGAATGGCGTTAATGCAGAGATATTTCCGGAAGCCGTTAAAATGAAAAAGCAGATGTCTTATGCAGATGCGAATAATATTGCTTTTGTGGTAATAGCCGGAGAAACAGAAATTCAGGAAAAAGTATTTCTTATAAAGAATATGAAAACGGGAGAACAACAATCTATTCCTCAAAACAAATTCATTGATTATTTCTCAGAGTAAAACAATTTATCCTTTTTCTCATTTTCTACAATAGAATTGTATCGTGTTAATATGACACCAGCGAAGTCAATTTGTCAGTTTTTTGTATATGGCATACTCTTCGCAGTGCTTTGAAACGTAATGATAATTTAAAATATTAATAACAAATAAATTTTTTTAATCATGAACATTAAACCATTAGCAGACAGAGTGCTGGTTAAGCCAGCCGCAGCTGAAGAAAAAACAATTGGAGGTATTATTATCCCTGATTCGGCAAAAGAAAAACCTTTAAAAGGAGAAGTAATTGCAGCCGGTAACGGAACAAAAGATGAAGAAATGATCCTGAAAGCAGGAGACAAAGTTCTTTACGGCAAATACGCCGGAACTGAAATAGAACTGGAAGGCGAACAATACCTTATCATGCGTCAATCAGACGTTTTAGCAATAATCTAATAAGCTCAGGTGCTGATTCTTTAAGAATGTCAGCTTTTTGTGTTTAATAACAGAATAAAACTATAAAATTATAATACAATGGCAAAAGAAATTAAATTTGATATTGATGCTCGCGATATGCTAAAAAAGGGTGTTGATGAATTAGCTAACGCAGTAAAAGTAACTTTAGGACCTAAAGGACGCAATGTTATTTTAGATAAAAAATTTGGCGCTCCTCAAATCACGAAAGATGGTGTAACAGTCGCTAAAGAAATTGAACTTTCTGATCCGTTTCAAAATATGGGAGCACAGTTGGTCAAAGAAGTCGCTTCCAAAACCAATGACGATGCCGGTGACGGAACAACTACTGCTACCGTGTTAGCTCAGTCTATAATTAGTGTCGGAATGAAGAATGTTGCTGCCGGAGCTAATCCGATGGATTTGAAAAGAGGTATAGATAAAGCGGTAACAACAGTTGTTGAATCTTTGAAGTCTCAATCTCAGGCAGTGGGCGATGATTTCAAGAAGATTGAAAACGTTGCTAAAATATCAGCGAATGGGGATGAAACCATTGGTGCATTGATCGCTGAAGCTATGAAGAAAGTAAAAAAAGAAGGTGTTATCACTGTGGAAGAATCAAAAGGTATTGAAACTTACGTGGATGTAGTGGAAGGTATGCAGTTCGACCGTGGGTATATTTCTCCTTATTTTGTTACAAATACCGAAAAAATGGAAGCCGATTTGGAAAGTCCTTTCATTTTAATCTATGATAAAAAAATATCTGTATTAAAAGATATTTTACCTATTCTTGAACAAACCGTTCAAACAGGACGTCCTTTGTTGATTATAGCAGAAGATATCGAATCAGAAGCTTTGGCTACATTAGTAGTTAATCGTTTGCGCGGTTCTCTGAAAATCTGTGCGGTAAAAGCCCCGGGTTTTGGCGATCGTCGTAAAGAAATGTTGGAAGATATTGCTGTATTGACTGGCGGAGTAGTAGTTTCTGAAGAAAAAGGTCTTAAACTGGAAGGTACTACCATGGATATGTTGGGAACAGCAGAAAAGGTAAGTATAAATAAAGATAATACTGTGATCGTAAACGGTGCAGGCGATAAAGATGGTATTGCTGCACGTGTTTCTCAGATCAAAACTCAGATTGAAAATACAACTTCTGATTACGACCGTGAAAAATTGCAGGAACGTTTGGCTAAATTAGCCGGTGGTGTAGCTGTTCTTTACGTGGGAGCTCCTTCTGAAGTCGAAATGAAAGAAAAGAAAGACCGCGTAGACGATGCGTTAAGCGCAACCCGTGCTGCTATTGAAGAAGGTACTGTTCCCGGAGGAGGTATTGCTTACATCCGTGCAAGCAAAGCTTTGGAAGGATTAAAAGGAGAAAATGAAGATGAAACAACAGGTATCGAAATTATCAAACGTGCCATTGAAGAACCTCTTCGTCAGATTGTTGCAAATGCAGGAAAAGAAGGTGCTGTAGTGGTACAGAAAGTAAAAGAATCCAAAGAAGATTATGGTTACAATGCACGTACGGATGTTTATGAAAACTTGTATGCTGCGGGCGTGATCGATCCTGCTAAAGTAACCCGCGTTGCTTTGGAAAATGCAGCTTCTATTGCAGGTATGTTCCTTACTACGGAATGTGTAATTACAGATAAACCTGAAGAAAACCCAGCTCCGGCGATGCCTCCTATGGGCGGAGGAATGGGCGGTATGATGTAATTCCTCTCTAAACAAATTGTTATACTTAAAAAAGTGCAGTATTTATCCGTAAATATTGCACTTTTTTTATGTCCTTTCGGTATGGTTTTTGCTGTTAAAATTAATTATTCTTAACAATTTTTAGAAACAACTTAAAGAACTTGAAAATGAAACAAACATACTCTTTATTATTCTTTTTATCTTTTTTATTGGTTTTCCCGGCAAATGCCTCGGAAAAGAAAAATGAATTGGCAGAGACTACTCCCACAGTAGTAATCAATCATGCCAGTTATGGGACGGAAAAAATATATTTTTCGGGAGGAAATAGAATAAAAACCATCACTGCTGAGTGTAATAATTTAATAGGGGATGTAAGGTGTACCATAGAAGGTGATGACGCGGTGTATTTTAAAGGTGCAAAATGGAGAATGGGGGCCTTTTCAAGAAGATAATAAAATAAATATTGAGTTTAGGCCAGGTAAATCCCGGGTTTATTATGCAAATTTAGTAGTTCGGACGGAAGGGATCGAACCTATAATTATTCCAATCGTAGGAATTTGTTGTGATACGGATGTAAATAGTATAAATTTCGAAGATATATATGTAGATCAAACGAGTGAAATATTCACAATTAATATGGTTGGTTTTGATCCGGCTAAAGCATCTATTGAACCTCATTCGGATTTTTCCGATATCTCTGCATTTAAGATAGAAGAAACTTTTTATGATAGCGAAACTTATACTGGTAACCTGAAAATCTCTTTTAATCCTGAGTATGAAAAAGATTATACGGCTATCCTGTATCTTAATAATTTTATGGTTACAAAAAGAATTTATCTGTCGGGAAAGGGGGTTCTGGATACGATCCCTTATATAAGAATAGATGCAAGAGACTTAGAGTTTTCGGATACTCCAAAAGACTCTACATCATGGGTAAGAGAAATTTGTATTTCAACAAGTAACCTTACGCATGCGGTGCAATACAGTTTGATTGGTCAGGACGCTTCTTATTTTGATGTGGAGGAAATCCATTGGAATGAGGATGCTGGAGGTACTTTAGACATCAGTTTTACTCCGGATGAAATACGTACTTACGATGCATCTTTGGTTATAAATAGCGAAGGTGCTGTAAGTAAAACGATAAGACTGAAGGGAACATGTCCTCTTCCTCAACTTACCGTATCAACTTCTTCTGTTAACTTTGGAAAAGTAGTAATAAATACAAGCAAAGAGAAAATCATAAAAATTGCAGGAAAAAACCTTGTTAACGATTTAGATATAGAAATAACCGGTACTTATTCCCAGGAAGAATTTCAAATGGAAAGAGTGAATTGGAATCCTCGGACGGGTGGCGATGTAAAGATAACTTTTACTCCTGCATCGACTTCCGTATCTTCTATTTACCTGAGAGTTTTTGCAGGAGATATAGAATCAGATTCTATTTTTATTACAGGAATAGGTACTTTGACTCCTGTTTCTCCGGAATTGATGGTTGATATTACGGAATTGGATTTTCTTAATTGTCCATTAGGAACTTCTTCGGAAGAGAAATATATCCATGTTTCCGGAACTGATTTAACAGGTGAGATCAGTTATGTTTGGGATGATGGCTCTGATGCTTCAGCCTTTAAGATAAGGGAAGTTTCCTGGGACTCCCAATCAGGAGGTGTTTTAGGTGTTACTTTTACTTCTACAACCTGGATGCCTTCAATTGCTAATTTGAAAATATCTACTCCGGGTGTTGAAGATAAAATTGTTTCTTTAAAAGGTTATAATCTAACCGTATCATCCGATACGATTGTTATGGAAGATACAGAGCTTAATGAAACAAGTTATGTATGGCAATTCACAGTGTCAGGTATTGATTTGGAAGATCCTGCCTCCTATTCATTAAGAGGGAATGAAAAAGATATTGCTGCTTTTAACGTCGAAATAGTTTCTTATGATCCGATAAAGGTTACGGGTGAACTGGAAGTTCACTTTACTCCTACAGAAGAGCGTGATTATCATGTGGAATTTGTAGTTAATCATCCTCAGGCACCCCGGACTGTATCGATCATAGGAAAAGGAATTAAAGGATTGTCAGATTATACAGGCCAGACTCAGATAGAAGGTAAAGAAACAAATTTATCGTTCGTAGCTTATCCTAATCCTTTTATAGATATACTCATAGTAACAATTCCGGAAAAATTCACGAATGAAACATTGGAGATTTATTCTTCGGGTGGAGATTTAGTAAAAAGAATTCAGTTGATAGATTTAGAAACAATTATCGACGCAAATTCTCTTTTGTCAGGAATATATTTTGTAAAAATTAACGGACAGTCTGTTAAAATAATAAAGAACTAAAGGA
>JAJBTS010000312.1 GCA_020860885.1 Bacteroidales bacterium | reverse complement strand
TTCTGATTTAAGCTTATTTAGATATAAATTTTAGCTTGAAAGCGGTTTATTATGTAACTTTATAATATGATAATTAGTGCGAGTCGAAGAACAGATATCCCTGCTTTTTACTCAGATTGGTTTTTTAATAGATTGCAAGAAGGTTTTATTTTGGTTCCAAATCCGTTTAATCCAAAAAGAATCAGTCAGGTTACACTCCATCCTAACGTGGTCGATTGCATTGTTTGCTGGACTAAAAATCCTTTTCCTATTCTAAATAGATTGGATAGATTGCAGGATTATAATTATTATTTCCAGTTTACATTAAATTCCTATGGACAAGATATAGAGAAAAAAGTTCCTTCTCTGATTAAAAGGATAGAAACATTTAAACATCTCTCGGATAAAATAGGCCCAGATAAAGTAATTTGGAGGTATGATCCCATTTTAACAAATAACAGGTTTAATACAGATTTTCATAAAGAAGCTTTTGCTAAAATAGTATCGGAACTGAATGGATATACTGAGAGATGTATGCTCGGATTTATTGATCACTACTCTTATATTCGTAAAGAGATGGAATTACTAGGGATAAATCCGTTAACAATGGAAGAGATTCGGGAAATGGCTCTCTCGTTCAAAGAATCGGTGCATAATACTTCCATTCATCTTGATACCTGTACTGTTAAGGTTAATCTTTCGGACTTGAAGATACCTAGTGGTATGTGTATTGATATTGATTTAGTAGAAAGAATAGTCGGTCATAAAATTAAAGCCAAAAAAGATTCAAATCAAAGGGATGTATGCCGGTGTATTGAAAGTATTGATATTGGAATGTATGCTTCATGTTTTCATGATTGTAATTATTGTTATGCAATTCGAAATCAAAAAGATCTTCATTCCAATGCAAGATTGCATGATAAGAATTCTCCTCTATTGATTGGAAATCTGCAGGGAGATGAAATCATAAAAAAAAGAGAGATGAAAAGTCTTAAAGACGATCATCCCTCTCTATTTTAGTTAGCAAAAAAGATTAATTTTCCGGAATATAAATTTTTCTGGATGTGATCTTTTGAGACTCATGCGTTCTCTTTTCAATGTAGATTCCGTTTGATGGTTTCTTTGCTAATTGTACACCTTGTAAAGTGTAATAAGTTCTGTTGATAATAGTGCTTTCATCCTCATTAACTATAGGAGTATCTATCCCTACAGATTTAACAGATGTAAAGATAAGTTCGGCGCCAGCGTCATTCGCACTCCATTGGCCTACTTCTGTTCCTTTATTATCGAAGTCGTTTACATATCTGGAGGAATTATCTACATCATCGATGTTATACAATTGCCATGTTTTTAATCCGAATCCTTCGAATTTGTAATGGTCGCCACTTCCTGCAGGAACGATATTTGTAGAGTGTGTTCCCCATTCATTTCCATTCTTATCAACAATAATGCATGAATTCATATCTCCGACAAATTTCCAATGCATTAACTCGTTATTTACATCCATAACGTCTTGAGATAATTTCGTATTTACTTCGTCTGATGACTGGATGACTTTGTTATCTTTAACTCTTTTGAATTGGATAAAATACCAGTGAGAAGTTGTTTCAGTACTGAATTCAGGTAAACCGATGTCTATTGTTTCATTCTCTTTATGGAACTTAATTGCACTACCGTTATCTGGCATGTAGTTGTAAGCAGTTATTTCATTGTCTGAATTTGTTTTATTGATATGGGCACCTGTTACTTCAGGAAATCCATTTTCGTCTTCCGTTTCGTATTGATTCCATCTGATTTGCCAGTCTCCATCCTCGCGAACTTCGAAACTGAATGTATTTTCAGAAGAAGGAGTCGCTAAAAAGCGACCGGTTATACCATTTTCTTCATCTGCATATCTGTATTTGATTTGGTTTCCGGCTTTACTGATCATTTTAAATTGGTCAATACCGTTTACTTCTTTTACAAATTCAAATTTCCATAATTGGGAATCGTCCTGAGAATCATACGGAGAAACCTCTAATGGATTTTCCGCACCTTTGTCAGTCAGGCAAGAACCGGTTCTCTGGTAAAACTGAAGACGATACCATGTATCGGTTTCTACAGGTACGTTAGGAGCTCCAATTCCTTTTATTGGAACTACAACTTCTGTTTCTCCGCATTTAAAAGTAATGGACAATGAATATTCTTTCTCTTCTTTAAGAATAAAAAAGATTTCTATGCCACCTCCTCTTTCGTCGGTCCAATTGTCTTGGGGAACATGAATCAATAAGCCTTCGGCTTCGTAGTTGTTAATGATTTCAATATCATCTTCCATGGTATAAGAAGCGTACACATTTAAAATTTTAGTTGCACCATTACTTTTTGCACCTGGTTTCGGCACTTGGACATACCCGAAATTAAGATCTCCGACAGGAGTTACCGTTAGACCTTTGTCTTCATACAATTCGAATTCGAATAGAGAATCGTCATCATTTCTCCATCCGGAAGCTTCTAATAATAATGAGAAATCTCTTTATTGCCAGTTATCTCCTTGATGAAGATAAAGTCTGTCTGCATTAATCGGGTTTGCTGCTGAAATTCTAAAATAGCCGGAAACATTTACGTCCGTGTTTTCTTCAATAATCCATTGTGTATTTGGGGTCTCCGGAAGATTAGGCACCCAGATTTCTTGTTCGGAATCACGAGTAGACATATTGCCTAACTCACGACCTGTTAATTTGTTAATGATTTTGAAATTGCCATTATCTCCTTCTTCAACACGCCATAATTGACTTTCCAGACTTTCCAAGTCCGTTGGAGCAACGGCTCTACCGTATACACGATAGCCTTCAGCCTCTTTGTCGATAGCCGTAAGAGCACGACCTTTTCTTTCCTCATTACTACCATACACCTTGATGTAATACCAAGGTCCATCATCATCTACTGAAAATTCAGGCCAAATAGCCTCTTGGGCTTTCATCCATCCCATAGAAAGGATAAGTCCCATTAGAATTAATGTAACGTTTTTCATAAGCATATAACTTTTAATAAATATATAAAACCGTTACAAAAATACAAATAAGATCGGAATTTCAAAGAAAAAATAGTGAATTCATTTATCTGCTTTTCACTGTTTATCATAAGTATAAAAATTAGACAGTGTTAAATCTTCCATTCACAATGATATGCTGCAACGCAGCATAATTTGAAAGATCTTATTAAAAAATAAATGAGAGTAGCATTTTTAATTCTTTCGGCTCCGGTGGCTTTCCAAAAACTATACTTAAAGATCATTTCTTTATCCCTGGCAATAGCATTTAATTGTTCGAAGATTTGACAAAATCAAACAAGAAGAATAAAGAGGAATAAAAAGTTATTCTAAGATATATAGATCGGATGGAGTTGTTCTTTTTAGGGCTGTAAGGTTTACATCAGCTCCTACCCGTATTCCATACTGGCCGAAAGCCATCTCTACCGTTTTATATGCCAGATCCGGATGATTATTATCTTTGCTTAAATGGCACAACCAGATATTTTTCATATGAAGGTCAAAATTAGCAGCAAGAAAATCGGCGGTTTCGTTATTACAAAGATGCCCATGGCCATTGGAAATTCTGTTTTTCAAGAATAGAGGATAGTTCCCCCGGGTAAGCATCTCCCTGTCGTAATTGGCTTCTATTATCAAATGATTGGCAATTCTTATATATTCGGCGACTTTATCCGTTATTTGTCCGATGTCAGTAGCCAAGACACATTTGTGATTCTTATATTGTATAAGATATCCAACACAATCACTGGCATCGTGAGGAACATCGAAAGCCGTTATTTTGAAATCCCGTATCATTACAGTTTGCTCTTTTTCCAGAATCCTGCGCGATGTATATAATTTTTCATCAACAAAACGGCTGTTGTCTATTCCAATATGAACGGATTCAGTAGCATAAATTGGAATCCCGTACTTTTCTCCTAAACTACCTACTGATTTTATATGGTCAGTATGATCATGAGTTACAAATACAGCCATAATTTCTTCCAGGCCGATACGGTGGTCCTTCAGCACTTTTTTTATGGTTCGGAAACTGATTCCTGCATCCAGCAAAATACCGTAATCGTCCGTTCCCAGATAATAACAGTTTCCACTACTTCCACTTGCAAGACTTAAGAATCGAAATGCCATTAGATATATTCAAGAGATAAATAAAAATCGCGCAAAGTTAGTAAATATCTATGAAAATTCTTATACTTGCATTGAACTTAATAGAATTGTTTACTTAAATAAATATAAAGAATATCATGAAAAACTTTATGGATGACAATTTCCTGTTACAAACAGATACTGCTCAACAATTGTATCATGAGTATGCAAAAAAACAACCCATAATTGATTATCATTGCCATCTGGATCCGAAAATGATAGCCAGAGATCGGAAGTTTGAAAATCTGGGAGAAATCTGGTTGGAAGGAGATCACTATAAATGGAGAGCCATGCGTACCAATGGTATAGAAGAACGTTTTATTACCGGCAAAGAAACATCCTATTGGGAGAAATTTGAAAAATGGGCAGAGACAGTTCCTTATACAATGCGTAACCCTTTGTATCACTGGACTCATCTGGAATTGAAAACGGCTTTTGGAACAAATCAATTACTTAAACCGGAAACTGCCAGAGAGATCTACGATCATTGTACAGCATTGCTTCAGACTCCGGAATACAGCGCTCGCGGGTTAATGAAGCATTATAATGTTGAAGTTGTTTGTACTACCGATGATCCTGTCGATTCTCTAAAATATCATATAGCGATTAAAAAAGAAGAATTTCCTATTAAGGTTCTTCCTACCTGGCGTCCCGATAAAGCAATGGCTGTAGAAAGAGCTAATGATTTTAGAATGTATGTCGACAAACTCTCAGAGGTTTCCGGGGTAGAGATTCATACATTTCCCGATTTTTTGCAGGCTCTTCAGGTTAGGCATGATTTTTTTGCATTAGTAGGATGTAAATTATCGGATCATGGTATGGAAGAATTTTATGCGGAAGATTATACTGATTCTCAGATTGAAACCATATTCCGGAAAGTGTATAGGGGTACCGAATTAACTCATCCGGAAATAATCCAGTTCAAATCCGCTATGTTATTTGAAGGGGCTAAAATGGATTGGGAAAAAGGATGGACACAACAATTTCATTATGGAGTGATTCGTAATAACAACACTCGTTTATTTGCTAAAGTGGGAGCAGACGCAGGATTTGATTCTATCGGAGATTTCACTGTAGCAAAAAATATGGCAAAGTTTTTTGACCGGCTTGATAAAGAAGATAAATTAACTAAAACAATTATTTACAATTTGAATCCCAGGGATAATGACCTGATTGCAACCATGATCGGGAACTTTCAGGATGGGTCGGTTGCCGGAAAAATGCAGTTTGGCTCAGGGTGGTGGTTCATGGATCAGAAATTCGGAATGGAAGCGCAAATGAATTCTTTATCCGTTTTGGGACTCTTGAGCCGCTTTGTGGGAATGCTTACCGATTCCAGAAGTTTTCTTTCTTATCCAAGACACGAATATTTTAGAAGATTATTGTGTAATTTGATAGGAAAATATATTGTAGAAGGATTATTGCCTGCATCCGAAATCTCTTTTCTGGGAAAATTAGTAGAAAATATTTCATACAATAATGCTAAGAGTTTTTTTGAGTTCTAATTCAAAATAATTTCTTTTTCATACTTCCCGGTTATGTAATTTTAAGTTTTAGATTTCTAATAACTGATTCAGAATTCTTATCTTTGCATGCTATTTAGAAATAAAAAGATAAAATATATGAAGATTGCATTGATAGGGTATGGGAAGATGGGCAAAGAAATTGAGAAAATTGCCTTGGAAAGAGGGAATGAAATTGTTTCTGTCATTGATATTGATAATCAGGATGATTTTGACTCACCCAATTTCTTATCAGCAGATGTAGCTGTAGAGTTTTCTCGTCCCGAAACAGCTTTTGAAAATTATAAAAAATGCTTTGAAAGAAATATTTCCGTAGTTGCTGGTACTACAGGGTGGTTACAGCATATGGAGGAAATAAGAAAAGAATGTAAAGAAAATAATCAGACATTCTTTTATGCATCTAATTATAGTATTGGAGTGAATATCTTTTTCGCTGTAAATAAGTACCTGGCAAAAATTATGAACAAATATCCAGAATACGATGTATACATGGAAGAAGTTCATCATGTTCATAAACTTGACTCTCCCAGTGGTACAGGAATTACTCTTGCGGAAGGGATTCTGGAAAATATAAGTAGAAAAAAACAATGGAAAGAAGCACCTCAGGGAAATTCTGATGATTTATTGATCCATGCTAAAAGAGAAGGTGAAGTTCCTGGCATTCATGAAGTCGTATATGAATCTGAAGCTGATATTATCCGAATTAAGCATGACGCTAAAAGTAGAAAAGGTTTTGCTCTAGGAGCTGTATTAGCCGCTGAATTTACTAAAGGTAAGAAAGGCTTTCTTACCATGGAAGATATGTTGGACCTGAAATAATTTAAATATTTATAACACCATATTATGAGTGATCTTACTTCAAAAACACATTCAAAACCAACCGTTAAACAAAAGATCCTTTCTGCAGGAAAATCGAGATGGATTAAATTTTCCATTGTGGCTGTCTTATATTTATTATTTGTTATATGGACCCACAACTATTGGTTACTGCTCGGGTTACTTTTGATTTTTGATATTTATATATCAAAAGTGATTCCATGGGATGGTTGGAAACACTCTAAAAATCCGACACTAAGAAAAATTGCAGATTGGGCAGATGCTATTATCTTTGCTCTGATTGCAGTATATTTTATTAATATATTTATTTTTCAAAATTACAAAATTCCAACATCATCCCTGGAAAAAACTTTATTAGTGGGAGATTTTTTATTTGTAAGTAAAGTGAGTTACGGACCACGAGTACCTAATACTCCTTTGGCATTTCCATTAACTCATCATACCTTGCCTATTCTAAATACAAAATCTTATTCCGACTGGCCTCATTGGGATTATAAGAGGTTGAAAGGTTTTGGGAATGTTAAAAGAGATGATATTGTGGTTTTTAACTTTCCTGCCGGAGATACTGTTGCATTGAATATGCAAAACCGGGATTATTATGAATTGGTACATCAATTGGGTTGGGATGCTGTGAATTCAAACTCCGGAACTTATGGTGAAGTAGTTTACAGGCCTGTCGATAGAAGAGAAAATTACGTAAAGCGATGTGTGGGAATGCCTGGAGATTCTTTACAAATCATAGATAATATTGTTTATATCGATGGAAAACCATTGCCTACTCCTAAAAATGCACAGTTTAATTACTATGTAGAAACGAACGGAAATTCTCTTACGGAAAAACAATTCAGGAGATTGGGAGTAAGTAAAGAAGACCAGATTTTGATAAACAGATCAAGAGATGCTCAGGGTTTCTTTAACTTTTTTGGAATTGAAACAAATGAGTATGGTAATTACAATCCGTTATACCGGATTCCTCTTACCCGGGAAGCTCTTGAATATCTTCAAAAAAGCGGATGGGCTAAATCTATTCGCATAGAACCTGCCGGTTTCGGTGGAGATACTTATCCTTATGGTTACGCTACCGGATGGACAAGAGATGACTTCGGACCTTTATGGATTCCGAAAAAAGGAGAAACAATTGTTTTGAACGATGAAAATATAGCCCTTTATTCCCGTTGTATTATTAATTATGAAGGAAATACAATGCGGAAAGAGGGGAACACAGTCTATCTGAATGGAACTCCTGCAAATAGTTATACTTTTCAATATGACTACTATTTTATGATGGGAGATAACCGTCATAATTCTTTAGATTCCCGTGCATGGGGGTTTGTTCCGGAAGACCATATAGTAGGAAAACCTATCCTGATATGGATGTCTCTGGATAAAGATCGTGGATTATTTGATGGTAAAATCCGCTGGAACAGATTATTCAGAACTGTGGAAGCGCAATAATGATTTCAATGAATAGCTTAACAGTAAGCCGCTCCAAAAGAGAGCGGTACTGTTAAGCGCTAACTTTTAACTGAAATGTTATATCTTACAACTGCTTACCTTGCTCCAATAGAATATTATATCCTTCTCAATAATTCCTCACAAGTTCTGATTGAAAATCAGGATAACTATATTAAACAAACTTACAGAAACCGATGTGTGATAGGTGCTGCCAACGGCTTGCAGGTTTTAAGTATTCCTATTGTTAAACCTCCTTCAATCAAATGTTTGACGCGGGATATACAAATTGCAGATCATGGCAATTGGAGGCATCTTCATTGGAATGCTATTCTGTCGGCCTATAATTCTACTCCTTTTTTTGAATACTATTTCGACGACTTTATTCCTTTTTATGAAAATAAAATAAAGTATTTGTTTGATTTTAATGAACGATTGCGGGAGCTTATTTGCACATTATTGGATATTTCTCCCAATATAACTTATTCAGACAGTTATAAAACGGATTTGTCGGCAAATGATGTTGACTTGAGGGAGCGGATTCATCCTAAAAAAGACTATTATCTTGCAGATTTTAAACCTTATTATCAGATCTTTCGAAGTAAATATGGATTTCAACCTAATTTAAGTATTATTGATCTTCTCTTCAATATGGGTCCGGAAGCTCTTTTGTATCTAAGTTATTAAGAGATTCATTTACTGGATCACAAATAATTTTAATCCATTGGGAAGTTCCTTTAAAAATTTCGCTATTAAACCCATTTCCGGGTGTTAATAGCGAAAAATATATCTGTTTAACAGCATAATTAAATACTGTTAAAGTATGACAACCTATTTACTACAATATATTTATCATTTTATTTTTAAGAGTATTAAATAAAATGTAAAGTTTTTATAGATTAAACGTTTCTGCAACAGCCTGATTTACAACTTTTCCATGAACAATATTCAGACCTTTTTTCAAATCATCGTATTTTTCACAAGCTTTTTCCCATCCCATATCGGCCAGCAGTAAAGCATAAGGCAAGGTAGCATTCGTAAGAGCTACTGTAGAAGTCATTGGAACGGCTCCCGGAATATTGGCAACGCAATAATGTAAAATATCATCTACTACATACACAGGATCTGAATGGGTTGTAGGATGTGAGGTTTCGAAACATCCTCCCTGGTCAATGGCTACATCCACTAAAACGGAGCCTTTAGGGATAAGTTTCAACATATCCTTAGTAATTAAGTGTGGTGCTTTTGCTCCAGGAATCAATACTGCTCCGATTACCAGGTCAACCTGTGGTAAGAATTTTTCAATATTGTACTGACTAGACATCATGGTATCTACATTAGCAGGCATGATTTCGCTTAAATAACGCAGTCGTGGCAATGAAATATCCATAATTGTTACATGAGCACCTAATCCTGCAGCCATTTGTGCAGCATGAATTCCTACAACTCCACCGCCTAATACTAAAACAGTAGCGGGTTTGACACTGGGAACTCCTCCTAATAAGATGCCTTTTCCTCCCTGAGGTTTTTCCAGGTATTTAGCCCCTTGTTGGGTGGACATTCTCCCGGCTACTTCCGACATAGGAGTTAATAGAGGTAAAGAACCATCCGGTTTTTCTACTGTTTCGTAGGCCAGGCATACAGCATTACTTTCCATCATGGCTTTAGTCAAAGTTTCGTCTGCAGCAAAATGGAAATAAGTAAATACTAACTGATTGGGACGAATCAGCTTATATTCCTGAGAAATAGGTTCTTTTACTTTCATGATCATTTCTCCAGTTTCAAAAACCTTTTCAGCGGAGGGAAGAATCTTTGCTCCTACATTCGTATAAGCTTCATCCGGGAATCCACTGTTGAGTCCGGCTGTAGTTTGAATGAAGACATCATGTCCGCGTTGTATTAAAGCATGTGCACCTCCCGGAGTCAAAGATACCCGGTTCTCAATGTTTTTAATTTCCTTTGGAATTCCTATTTTCATCGTATTATGT
>JAJBTS010000102.1:1539-9967 GCA_020860885.1 Bacteroidales bacterium | reverse complement strand
ATACCTCTTTCTGAACAATGTACCTTTTATCAGTGTTACAAAAGAAAGGTATTGATAGGTAAATACATTTTAGAAATCAAATTATTTTTTAACTAAAAAGACGGTAATATGCGATTTTATTTTTTAATTCTTTTAGTTACTTTATCGGGTCTTGAAATATATGCTCAATCCACATGGCAACTTCGTGTGATGCCACAAATAGCTTTTGGAGGTAGAAATACCGTAGAAAGACCTAATGGAGAGGGAACCCGGATCCCTTTAAATAATGATTTTAAAAGAAAAAGCGATGCTCTCTTTTCACCACGGTTCGAACTGGAATGGAGTTACAACCGTCATCACGCCATAGCAACGGTAGCTTTACTTCAGGATAAATTCGAAGGTAAAGCTAACCAGGATATTTTGTATAATAATGTATTATTTAATGCAGGAAATAATATAGAAGCTGTTTATCGTTTTAATACATATCGTTTGGGGTACAGATATCGTATTGTAGAAAATCAGGACTTTAATTTCGAGATGGGAGCTACTATTCTTCTCAGGGATGCATTTATTTCCTTTGAAGATGAAGAGAAGAAAACAAAATTTGATAATGTTGGGGTGGCTCCCTTACTGTCGTATTATATTGAATGGAAAGTACTGGAACGTTTAAGTCTACTTTCTTATGGAGATGCATTTGCAATAAAAGTAGGCCGAGCAGAAGATATTTTTGTAGGAGGCAAATACAGGTTTTCTCCTTTAATATCAGGTATGCTGGGTTACAGATTGCTGGAAGGAGGATCAGACTCAGATCAGGTGTATACTATGGCTGCATTCCACTATATCTCTTTAGGAATAGAAGTTAATTTCTGATAACTGGATGCTATAGATAAATACTAAAACAACTTCCTTTACCGGGTTCTGATTGTACTGTAATACTTCCTCCGTGAAGATTTATTATTTGTCGGCATATACTTAATCCTATCCCCGAGCCTTTTGTTTTAGTAGTGAAGAACGGAACGAATATTTTATCCAGAACTTCGGGTAAGATTCCCTCTCCATTGTCCTTTACATGAATGATAGCTTTGTGGTATTCGTTTAGGAAAATATCTACTGTTACTTCCGGATTCATATTGAAAGAAGAAGCCTCGTGGGCGTTCTTAATCAGGTTAATCATAACTTGTTCAATCTGGCTTCTGTCTGCTGATAATGCTAGATCGTTAGGATTTATCCTGTAAGTAAATGACAATCCGTCAGCCTGTAATAAACGGGTAATATCTTCCATAAGTTCTTTGGCAGAAAAAGAATTAATTTCAGGAAGAGGAATCTTTGATAGTTTCTGATAATTTTGTACAAAGTCGACCAGTCCTTTACTTCGTCTGTGAATCGTTTTCATAGCCTGACTCAGCATTTCTTTATTTTCTTCATCGGGTTCGGCAAATGTATCCGACAATGAAATGATAGGAGTGATAGAGTTCATTATTTCATGAGTCAGTACCCGGATAAGTTTTTTCCATGCTTCACTTTCACTTTCTTCTAAAACGGTTTGTATATTTTTGATACTAAATAGTTTTAATTGTTTACCTTCCAAGGTAAAATAGATGACAGTAACAGCTAAATGCAAAATGGCGTTGTTTTGTTCTATTTTAATTGTTTTCGTTTCACGGGGAACAAGTTCCATCAGTGTTTTCGGTAAATGTTCGGCTACTTTTTCCAAATCTTCTATTTTACGGGGCTGAGGTTTCTGGAAAATGTCCAATGCAGCCTTATTGATCCAGGTTATCTTTCCGTTTTTATCTATTACCAGGATGCCGAAGTCTATCCGGTTCAGTAATGAATTATAAAAATTTTGCTCAGCCTCTGTCCGGGTGAGTTTCGAGTTAAATTTTTGAATTGCTTTCTGCATGTCAAAAAGAAGTTCCGGACTTAATCCTTTGTCTTTATAACTATCGAAGGAAATATTAAATTCCGAAAATTGAATGGCATTTATCAGACGTTTCATGTCCTTCACATTTCGTGATTGAAAACTTACCAACCGATAAACCAACCAGATAGTGAAACACAAAAACACAAAGTTAATCCAATAAAATTTGAAAATAAAAAAGTAAAGAGTTAAGCCTGAAAACAGGATAACTAATATAATATTTAATAAGAGCCTGATAGAATATTTACTCATCTTTTTTTATTTTCCGGTATAAAGTATACCATGAGATTCCTAGTAATTCAGCCGCTTTATTCATATTGCCGGCGCTTCTTTTCATGGCTTTCTGTATTACTTCCCGTTCTATCTCTTCTAAATTCAGGTTTTCGTTGTCTTTGTTTTTTTTGTTGTCTTTTGATTTCAATATAATGTTCTCGGCTTGTAATGTTCTTTCGGAAGAGAGGATAACACCCCTTTCCATCACGTTTTGAAGTTCGCGCACATTACCGGGCCAATGATAATCCATAATTTTACTCTTGGCATTTCTGGATAATTTCTCAATATTCTTTTTATATTTCTGAGAGAACTTTTTAAGGAAGTGTTCCGCAAGGATAACTACATCTTCACCTCTTTCCCTTAAGGGAGGGATATGAATTTCTATTGTATTGATACGGTACAGTAAGTCTTGACGGAAAGTGCCATTATCGACCGATTCATAAATATCATTGTTTGTTGCTGTAATAATACGGATATCGATCGGGATGGTTTTATTGGATCCTAACCGGGTTATCACTTTCTTTTCAATAGCAGTCAATAGTTTGGCTTGCATGGGTAACGACAAGTTCCCTATCTCATCCAGGAATAAAGTTCCTCCCGAAGCAATTTCCATTCTTCCGGCTTTATCTTTCTTCGCGTCGGTGAAAGCTCCTTTTTCGTATCCGAACAATTCACTTTCGAACAGGTTGTCAGGAATAGTTCCCAGATCGATATTTATAAAAAGATTCTGAGACCGGGGGGAATTCAGATGAATAATCCTCGCTATCAGATCTTTCCCTGTACCGTTTTCACCCAAAATAAGGATGTTGGCTTCTGTATCAGCGAGCTTTTCTATTATAGAAAAGACTTCTGTCATAGCTTCTGATTCTCCGATTATTTCAGGATATTCGATGCCCTCATTTAGAGATTGCACTTTCATTTTCAGGGTATCTACTTCCTGACGGGATTCCTTGAGCTTAAGGGCAGAAAAAAGCGTAGCCAATAATTTTTCTTTTTCCCACGGCTTGGAAATGAAATCTGTTGCACCGGCTTTTATTGCCTGAACGGCTTTTTCCGTGTCGGCATAGGCTGTCATCATGATTACTATGGCCTTTGAATCTGCTTTTAATATTTTCTCCAGCCAATAAAAGCCTTCATTACCGCTCACTACATCTTTCCTGAAATTCATATCCAGGAATAGAATATCCGGTTGGAAGGTTTTCTGATAATGCTCTATCTTCTCTGGAGTAGTACTTACTTTAATCTTTTCTACGTAAGGAAGTAATAATGCATTTAAAGCAAAAAGAACATCCTCATTATCATCAATGATTAATATTTTTCCGGACTTATTCATATGCATGAAATAATTACTTGAACAATAAGTTCTGCAACAAAGATACAGGTTCTTTTTCTGTGAAACAAGTGCGAAAACGAACCTGTTATGTGCGTAAATGAACATTTTATAGTTATTCTTTTTATTGTTAATTTATTTATCTATAACGTTTTACGTTATTGGTATGGCTTTTGTTTGTCTTTTTGTGAATTTATATTTCTCTTTTAATAGAGATAAGATCAAATGAAAAAAATCAGTATCCTATTATTTGTGTTCCTATATAGTTGTAATTATCTGTTTGCTCGTGTGATGAGTGACTCTACTATCCTCCTTAATTTAGAGGAGGTAGTAGAGTTAGCCCGTAAACAGTCGCCCGATGTATTGGTTGCCCGCCATACTTTCCGCTCTTCTTACTGGAACTATTGTTATTATAAGGCAAATTATTTACCTTCGCTTAGTTTCTCCTCTACGCCTAATTTTAATCATTCGATAAATAAGGTAGCTCTGGAAGACGGAACTACCCGGTTCGTACCTCAAAATCAATTGGAAACGAACATAAATATCTCTCTTACTCAAAATATTTCATGGACAGGGGGAAGTATTTTTGTGGAAACGGATTTAGAAAGACTGGATCTTTTGGATAATAAAATACATTCTTTTAATTATGATCCTGTTGAAATTCTGTACTGTCTATTTATTTTTGGACGTTATGCTAATAAATGGGATAAAAAGATTGAACCTCTGAGCTTTGAAGAAGCAAAGAAAATATATATAAAAACTTTGGAATCGGTAGCCTTTAGAGCGATAACACACTTTTTCAATCTTGCAAAAGCTCAGGCTAATCTGGAAATCGCAAAGACAAATTTTATGAATGCCGATACTTTGTTCTTTTTTGCCAAAGGCAGATATGAAGTGGGTACTATAACAGAAAATGAAATGCTACAACTGGAAATTAGTAAATTAGTAGAAGAAGGAAACCGGATGAATGCTCAGTTAACCGTTGATGATTCTATGGAAGCTTTACGCTCTTATCTGGGAATTACAGAACCTTATCCTTTACGGGTAGTGGTTGATAATGAGATCCCTCTTACGTTTATTGATATCAACCAAGCCTTGGAATATGCTTTTCAGAATAGCCCTGATATCATAAATTTTCAAAGACGAAAATACGAAAGCGACCGTAATCTATCTTCAGCCAAAGGTTCAACCGGGCTTAAGACAGATCTTTATATGAGTTTCGGATGGGCTCAGACGGGTGACGATATTCAGGCAGTCTATAAAAATCCGTTGAATCAACAATATTTTCAGCTGGCAATTCGTTTTCCAATTCTGGATTGGGGAAGAGATAGAGGAAAAGTTCAATTGGCAAAATCCCAAAGAGATCTTGAATATACCCGGATAGAATTAGAATACCGGGACTTTGAACGGAACCTTATGAAATTGGTTAAACAATTCAATTTGCAGCCTAATCAATTGTCGGTAGCACATAAAACTAATCTCACTTCAGAACGAAGGAATGATGTGGCAAGAAAACTATATCTTATGGGTAAACTTACTATTCTGGAACTGAATGAATCCATATCTGAAAAAGATTCCTCCACGCGGAATTATATACACACTTTACAGAATTACTGGTCTTTATATTATATGTTGAGAAGCTTTACTCTTTACGATTTTGAAAAAAATATTCCTCTTACGGAAGATTATCGCTTGCTAATACATTGATCTCATATTTATGGATATACAGCTAAAGAAAAAACATCCCTTTATTCGATATAAATATTATATCCTTTCCGGAGTAATCTTTGTCGGGATAGTTATTTATCTGTTAATCTTAAGTTCCGGACCGCGAAAGCTTCGCTATGAAAAAGATCGCTTGGAAATAGCAGAGGTGTACAAAGATAAGTTTATGGAATATCTGGATGTGGAGGGGATTGTTCAACCTAAATTAACTCTCAAAGTAAATAGCTATGAAAATGGGACCGTAGAGCGTATCGTCGCTGAGGCAGGAAGTTTGTTGTCAGAAGGAGATACCATTCTTATATTACAAAATCAGGAATTGTTACGGTCGATAGAAGACGAAAGAGATGAATTAATGAAACAACAGGTGGGCTACCGGGAGAAACAAATTCAAATGCAGCGTAGAACTTCCGAATTGCAACGCCAGAGTATGGAAGCCTTTTATAAAATGGATCGATTGGATAAAAAATATGCACTGGATAAAGAAGAACACGCTATGGGTATTATTAGTAAGGCTCAATATGCAGTAGCTTTGGAAGAACACCAGTTTAATAAAAAAAATACAGCCTATCTGATAGAGCAAATAGCGCACGATTCCTTATTGAATGAAATGCAAAACGAATTGATGCGAAATGATCTGAAAAGAGAAGAAAAGAAATGGGAAAGAAGCCGTGAACGGCTGGATAATCTTATTGTGAAGGCTCCCATCAATGGACAGTTAAGCTTTATCAATGTTATTCCCGGAGAACGTGTAAATGGAGGGATGAATATCTGTGAACTGAAAGTAATAGACCAGATTAAGATCAGTACCAAAATAAGTGAATATTATATCGACCGGGTAGTGGTAGGCTTGCCTGCAACTATAACTTATCAGGGTGAAAAATATCCCTTAAAAATAACAAAAGTAAACCCTGAAATCAGAGATCGTCAATTTGAGGTAGATTTGGTTTTTACGGATAATTCTATTGATAATGTACGTATTGGGAAAAGTTACAGAGTACAAATAGAACTGGAACAAGCAGAAGATGCTCTTGTAATTGCTAAAGGAAATTTCTTCCAGTCGACAGGTGGACAATGGGTTTTCAGATTAAATGAATCCGGTGATAAGGCTGTAAAAGTCAATATCTCTATTGGCCGGCAAAATCCGAAACAGTACGAGGTTATCGAAGGTCTGGAACCGGGTGATAAGGTGCTGGTAACCGGATACGACAGTTTTGGTGAAGCTCAGGAAATAATTTTGAAATAGGATGAGAAGGAATCAGGAAAGAAGCGTAAGAGGTTATTGAGGAATGATCCTGATTCCCGACATCCGATTAAAATATACTAAAAATAAAATGATAAAACATTACATAAAGGTCGCATTTCGAAATCTGAAAAAATATAAATTACAGTCGGTTATCAGTATTCTGGGGCTGGCAGTAGGTTTTGTTTGCTTTTTTTTGGCGGCTCTTTGGATTCGTTATGAAAAGAGTTATGACAATTTTCATAAAGATGCAGACCGCATTTATTTAGTAAGGTCAATGGATGAATTAACCAGTGTTTATCAACAAGCTAAGGATAGAAATATTGTTCCGGATCCTTTGGCCTATTATTTAAGAGAAAATTTCCCAGAAGTAGAAAAGGCGACATCTTTCTTTTTCAATCCGGAATCTATTAAAGAAGAGATTGAATTTGGGAGCAAAACTTTCAATGCCAGAACTCTGAATATAGATGATTCGTTTATTGATTTATTCGGTCTGCATATTCTGTCAGGAGATATCCGGTCTTTTTACAACTCTTCCGCTAAAGTAGCCATTCTTACCGAAAGAATGGCTTTTAAGATATTTGGAAAAACCTCTGTCCTGGGAGAAAAAATAATTCGTTGGGGGAACAGTGTATATACGATTGTTGCCATCGTGAAAGACTTTCCCGGTCCTTCTAATTTCCCTTTTGATATTTTATTTCCTCAGGAGGATATAAAGAATGATCATAAATGGCATATTAGTTCCCGGGTTGTATTTGTAAAACTTTATTCTAATGCTGATGAAAACGGTTTCTCCCGAAAAATAGCTCGGGTGGCTCCTCACGAGCCGGAGGAAGGGAAAGATTCGTTTAATTTTGAGATGATTCCGATAAAGGAGGTTCGCGAAAAATATCCGTTTGTAGATCCTGAAGTGAAATTCTACCACATTTATTTATTTATTACCTCCGGAATATTATTGACCGTATGTTGTTTGTTTAACTATTTGACTTTATTTGTAAGCCGTTTCCGGATAAGACAAAAAGAGTTTGCCCTTCGTCTGGTAACCGGTTCTTCATTGCTGTCTTTGTTTAATTTGTTATTTATTGAGTTTCTCCTGATCGTAGGTATTTCCTACCTGATTAGTCTACTATTAATAAAACCACTGCTATTACCTTTTCAATCTTTGTCTCAGGTGGAAATGGACCTGAAAGCGGTTTATGGAGAGACTCTACAATATGGGGGAGGAGTTATTCTCCTCTCCGTATTGTTATTCCTGTCGGTTTTGCTTTTCTTTCGGAAGAAAGCCATTCATGCATCTGTGAAAAGAAGCAATAACTATGCTTACCGTAAATTATCTATTGTATTGCAGTTAATAATAAGCATAGGATTTATTTTTTGTACCTCAGTTATGATCCGGCAGTTGTGGTACCTCCATTCCACCGATATTGGTTTCGATTATAAAAATACGGCATATATACAAGTCCATTATAAAGATAATTTACAAGAATGGGAGTCTTTGCTGCTTAAGGTCCCGGGGGTGAAGCGAGCTATAGGCGGATGTAGTCCGTTAATGCCTCCGGCCGTTGTTACTACACTGACTATTCGTACGGATGAGGATGAACCGGTTAAATTAGAGGCTTTCAATGTTGCAGAATCCTACTTTGAATTGTACAAATTACGCTTGATAGATGGAGATTTTTTAAAAGACTCAGATTCATATAATGATATAGTGATAACAGAGAGGGCCGCTAAATCTATGGAGGTTAAAAATCCCGTAGGAAATAAATTTAGAGGACATTTTATCAAGGTAGTGGTAAATGATATTCATAATTCTTTCCCCACTGTACCTCCTAATCCCATTATTTTTCAAAAAGAAAATATTTCTTCTCATATACCGGCGGTGGTGGTCTGTTCTTTTGCAGGAGAATGGATGCAAATATAAGAAAGTTTAGAGAGCGGACGGAAGAAAGAATTCCCGGAG
>JAJBTS010000102.1:0-1529 GCA_020860885.1 Bacteroidales bacterium | reverse complement strand
ATGATTCTTTCCAATAGGAAGATGGTTTATTACCGTTATTGAGTTTCGTTTCCCTAGTATGAATTATTATTTCTTTATTTGGGTTTGTATCCATCATTTCTTTAAGTTGTGAGGAACGCAAAAAAGAAATAGCGATCCGCAAAGTAAATGGAGCCGGAGTACGGGATATTCTTTCCATTTTTATTAAAGAATATTTCCTCTTATTACTCATAGGAGGGCTGATTGCTTTTCCTATAGGATATATTATTATGAAACAATGGATAGAAAATTATACTTTGCAAACCACAATTCCTTTCTGGATATATATTATGATCTTATTAGCATTTGCTTTAATAATCATTTGCAGTATAGGGTGGCGAGTTTATAGATCCAGCATAGAGAACCCCGCTGAAGTATTAAAGTCCGAATAAGTTCTTACGAAAATGAAGAATGATATTTTGAAAATATAATAACATACTACATACAAGCAGAATTATTTAAAAATCAAAAGTTTATTATAAAACATTTCCTAAAGATAATATTTCGGAATATTTGGAAATACAAAATCCAGAATTTGATTGGTTGGATGGGTATAGCTGTAGTACTGGTCTGTTTCGCAATGTGTGATTATTTTATAAAGATAACATTTTATTATAATACGGAAATTCCACAAGCGGAAAATATATACAAGTTATCTTTTAACGAAAGTATTTCGTCCGAGGAAGTATTGCGACTGTTTCCTGAAGTGACGGATATCGTTCCTGAGCAAAAAAAGATTTCTTTTCAGGGTATCTTTTCAGAAGATGTAGTATCGTTGCCTTATTCTGTTTCAGCTATGGAGGTGGCGCCGGAGTTTATAGATTTTTATCCTTTCCTTTTGACGGAAGGAAGCATGGATAAAAGTAAAAGCTCGGCTAATACCGTATTGTTGTTTGAATCTTTTATAAAAAGAAGAAATCTTGAGGCTGAAACCATTGTAGGAAAGGTTATAGAATCAAACGATAGATCGTATCATATAACCGGGCTGATAAAAGATTTTCCTAAAGCGAATATGTTCGAGGCTTTCGATGGAATAGTAATTACAAACCGGTTGGAAGATACAAACACTTATTATGTGAAACTCGTAAATAATGACAGTAAAACGTTAGAAGAAAAAATCAAAAAAAGGAATCACCAGGAAGAGTCCAGCAATAAAGCAAATATAGAGCCCATATTGAAGCAGTTAGAAGATATTTCTATTGATAAAATAGTGCCGTTTTTTATTTTATCTTTAGGTTCTCTCGTTTTAATATGTGCCTTTTTTAATTACATATCTTTCCATTTTGCATGTTTTTTAGACCGTTTGAAAGAAAGCGCCATTCGTAAAGTAAATGGTGCAGGGAAAATCCAGATATATTGTCTGTTTCTTAGCGAATTTGTAGCAGGGATTGTATTTGCAGGGATTTTAAGCTATATCCTGGCATATATTTTCATACCATTCTTTAATAGTTTAGGTCTTACCCGTGAATTTGATTTTTCAGAATTGAAAAATCTCCTAATCTGTTATATTA
>JAJBTS010000131.1 GCA_020860885.1 Bacteroidales bacterium | reverse complement strand
AAGAGAATATGTTATCTGTAGTTCAATGGTGCATCGATAAGTCTTTGATTCAGGAAGGATATACTTTATTACAGGAAGGGATTATTTCTTATTTCCTGTCTGATCATGAAAATAAAATGAAACGGGAGTTTACTTCCGCATACTTAAATTACCGCCTCAGAGGAAATTTTGATGTGCAGGTTTTTTCTGATGTAAATAAGGAAATAATTAATGAAATTCAAACCCATCTGGAATCTTTCAGGGATATCGATGAATGGACGAGTATATATTCTCAAATAACAGAATTGCGGAATGACATCAACCATGGCGGCATGATCGATTATCCGGCTTCTTCCGGGAAATTCGAGAATAAACTCAAAGAGCTGTATGATAGGGTGAAATTGTTGATATCTCTGACATGAAAATATAAAACATTGTTAAATGTGAAACCATATTTAATTCATTGATGTTATATTTTTATACTTGAAATCATTGCAATCAGTCAATAATTTATTAAGTTTGCTATTAATATTAATTCAAAAATATAGAGTTATGAAATTTGAAGCACCTGTTTTACCTTATGCAAATGACGCCTTAGAGCCAGTTATAAGCCAGAAAACTATTGAATTCCATTGGGGAAAGCACGTAAATGCGTATTTAACCAACTTAAATAAGCAAGTCGAGGGTACACAATTCGAAGATGCGACTTTAGAAGAGATCGTAAAGAAATCGGAAGGTGGAATTTACAACAATGGAGCGCAAGTGTGGAACCATATTTTTTATTTTAATTCTTTTTCAGCAAAAAGAGGAACAAAACCTTCGGATGAGTTGATGAATGCAATCAATGAAACATTCGGAGATTTTGAATCTTTCAAAAAAGAATTTGATACACAAGCCGGAGCTATTTTTGGATCGGGTTGGATGTGGTTAGTAAAAGATGAAAATAATAAGTTAAGTTTGATTAAGGCAAGTAATGCAGACAATCCTATCCGTCAAAATCTGATGCCAGTCTTTGTGGCTGATGTTTGGGAACATGCTTATTATCTTGATTATCAGAACAGACGTCCGGATCATCTGTCTTCATTGTGGGATATTGTTGATTGGGATATAATTTCCAAAAGATATGAAAACTATAATGCAATAGAATTAAAAAAATTGTAATTCAGAAACAGCATATAGGAAAGAGGAACTGAAAAGTTCCTCTTTTTTTATGAAAAAACAGTATCTTTGAGGCCAAATTATATTTAATAAATAAAATAAATTGAAAATGGAAATGAATCTTCATTTTCTTAATACTTAATTAAAATTATATGAAGCCTACTTTATTTGTTCTTGCTGCCGGAATGGGTAGTCGTTACGGAGGTCTTAAACAATTAGACGGATTAGGTCCTAATGGAGAAACAATTATGGATTATTCTATCTTTGATGCGATCAGAGGTGGATTTGGAAAAGTTGTATTTGTAATCCGTGAGTCTTTTGAAGCGGATTTCCGGGAAAAGATTCTGAAAAAGTATGAAAATATGATTCCTGTGGAAGTAGTATTTCAGGAGTTAGATAAATTGCCGGAAGGTTTCACTTTGAGTGAAGACAGAGTAAAGCCCTGGGGAACGAATCATGCCGTTTTGATGGGTAAAGATGCGATCGACGAACCTTTTGCTGTTATAAACGCTGACGATTTCTATGGAATGGAAAGCTTTAAGATATTAGGTGATTTTCTGAAATCTGTCGACAATAAACAAAATGAATACTGTATGATTGGTTACCGTGTTGGTAATACTTTATCAGAGAGCGGATCTGTTGCCCGTGGTGTTTGTGAAACAGATGCTAATGGTTATCTTACTTCTGTCGTAGAACGTACTTATGTTATTCGTGATACCGATGGTAAAATTAAATATAAAGACGAAAACGATAATTTAGTAGAATTAGCTGAGAATACGCCGGTATCTATGAATATGTGGGGATTTACTCCTGAATATTTTGACTATTCTGAGAAACAATTTGTCGATTTCCTGAATGAAAATCAAACGAATCCTAAATCCGAATTTTTTATTCCCTGGGCTGTTGACCGGCTGATTTCAAATGGAGTAGTAAAAGTAAAAGTTTTGGATACACCTTCCAAATGGTTTGGTGTGACTTATGCCGATGACAGAGCTTCTGTTGTTGCGAAAATAAACGAACTGATTGATAAAGGAGAATATCCCAGTAAATTATTTTAATTGAAGAATGAAAGAATGAAGATGATGAAGGAATGTGAAGACACTCAGTCATTACTTTCATTCCTTAGCTCTCTTCATTTTTTCATTTTATAAAAGATGTATAGTGTTGAAAATTTAACTGTATCATTCGGAAGTTTCAATCTTCTGGATGATATTGGTTTTGTTGTAGATAAGAAAGATAAAATAGCTCTGGTCGGAAAGAACGGAGCCGGGAAGAGTACTCTTCTTAAAATTTTTGCCGGTTTGTATGAACCGTCAAAAGGGAGGGTATCTATGCCTAAAGAAGTTACTATAGGTTATTTGCCCCAACAGATGAAATTAAACGATGATCGAACAGTAAAGGAGGAGGCTATACTGGCTTTTGATTATTTGTTGAAAATGGAACAGAAATTGGAGCGGTTAAATCTGGAATTGACTGAGCGTGAAGATTACGAATCCGAATCTTATCATCAATTAATAGACGATATTACTCATCTTAATGAGCTCCTGGTAATGGAAGGAGCTTCTAATATGCAGGCCGAAATAGAGAAAACTTTGTTGGGCCTGGGTTTCATGCGTAACGACTTTGATCGCCCCACGAGTGAATTCAGTGGCGGATGGCGAATGCGTATCGAATTAGCCAAGATTTTACTTCGTAAACCGGATATACTGTTGTTGGATGAGCCTACCAACCATTTGGATATTGAGTCCATACAATGGCTGGAGAATTTTCTTGCAACACAAGCAAATGCTGTTATCCTTGTCTCTCACGACAGGGCTTTTATAGATGCTGTGACTTCCCGTACTATTGAAATATCTCTGGGCAAAGTATACGATTACAGAGTCAATTATTCCAAATATGTAGAGTTACGAAAAGAACGCCGGGAGCAGCAATTAAGAGCTTATGAAAATCAGCGTAAGCAGATAGAAGAAACCGAAGATTTTATTGAACGTTTCCGTTATAAAGCTACGAAAGCAGTTCAGGTACAAAGCCGGATTAAGCAACTTGAAAAAATAGAACGTATAGAGATTGATGAAGAAGATAATTCAACTTTGCGATTGAAGTTTCCTCCTGCGCCAAGATCAGGTTCTTATCCGGTAATTGTAGAAAATGTATCCAAAAGCTATGGGGATCATTTGATCTTTAAAAATGCGACATTTACTATAAACCGTGGAGATAAAATTGCATTTGTTGGAAAAAACGGAGAAGGTAAGTCTACTCTGGTGAAATGTATAATGGGCCAGATTCCTTATGAAGGGAAACTCGAAATTGGGCATAATGTAAAGATTGGATATTTTGCCCAGAATCAGGCTGACTTAATGGACGAGAAGCTAACTGTTTTCCAAACCATTGATAACGTTGCTGTCGGTGATATCCGGACTAAAATACGGGATATACTCGGCGCTTTCATGTTCGGTGGGGAAGCATCGGATAAAAAGGTGGGAGTTTTGTCCGGAGGTGAGAGGACACGTCTTGCAATGATAAAACTACTACTCGAACCGGTCAATCTGCTTATTCTGGATGAGCCTACGAATCATTTGGATATGCGTTCAAAGGATGTTCTGAAAGAGGCTCTGAAAGAATTTGACGGAACTGTAATTCTTGTTTCTCATGATAGAGAATTTTTGGATGGTCTGGTCGACAAAGTTTACGAATTCGGAAATCAGCAAGTAAAAGAACATCTCGGAGGCATTTACAATTTTCTTGAAAAGAAAAGAATCGATAGCTTAAAAGAATTAGAAAAAAAGGTTCAAATAGGACATACAGAGAAAAAAGAAGAAACGACTTCATTAACTAAATTATCTTATGAGGAGCGTAAAGAACAACAAAGATCTGTAAAACGTTTGGAGAAAAAGATTGAAGATGCAGAAAAAAAATAGAGAAGCTTGAGAATGAAATTAAAGAAGTGGAAATGATTCTCAACACTCCGGAAGGAGCTTCAAATGTAGATTTGCTATGGAAACATGCTGAACTTCAGAAAAAAGTTTCTAATATTATGGACGAATGGACAAATACTACACTGGAATTGGAAAATTTCAAAACAATAGAATAAATGAAAAAGAATATAATTTTTTTAAGTATTATTGCTGCTATGACTTTATATGGTTGTAAGAAAACAGAGATTCAACACGAAACAGAGCCGGGAATTAATATAAATAATTTAGATTTATCGGTTGTCCCAGGGAATGATTTTTACCGTTATGCATGTGGCGGGTGGATGGACAATCATCCATTGAAACCGGAATATGCAAGGTATGGTACCTTTGATGAATTGAGAGAAAAAAGTCAAAATCAGGTAAAAGAACTAATTGACGAGCTTTCTCATACTGAAAATGAGTTTGGAAGTGTGGCTCAGAAGATTGGAGATCTTTATTCTTTAGCTATGGATGAAGAACGGCTGAATAAAGAGGGTGCAGCTCCTATTCAATTCTATTTGGATAAATTAAAAGGACTAAATGAAAAATCTGAAATTTCCAATATCCTGGCTACTATGTTGCGGGACGGCTATAATCCGTTCTTTTCTCCCTATGTATATGCCGATGATAGAAATAGTTCCATAAATATATTTCATATATCCCAGGGTGGATATTCTATGGGAGACAGGGATTATTATATTGAAAAAGATGAGCGTTCCCGGGAATTGAGAACAAAATATATTGAATTAATAGAAAAGTTATTTATTCTTTCCGGATTCAACGAAGAAGAGTCAAAACAAGCTTCCCGGGTTGTGATGTCGGTTGAAACACGATTAGCAAAAGCAGCTTTTTCCCGTGAGGAATTACGAGATCCAACGGCCAACTATCATAAGGTTTCGATAGCCGAATTGGCGAAATTGGTACCTGAAATTGACTGGAATACTTATTTTCAAACCATTGGAATAGGTACGATTGAAGATTTGAATGTAGCACAAATAGAGCCCTTGAAAGAAGTAAATGAAGTTTTAACAGAGTACACAGTTCAGGATATTCAATATTATTTAATGTGGAATGTAATATTATCGGCTACTTCTTTTCTGAGTGACGAATTTTCCGAAACTGCTTTTGAATTCTATGGAAAAACGGTTTCAGGTAGAGAAAAACAACACGAGCGTTGGAAAAGGGCCATCGGAGTTATTGATGGAACATTAGGGGAAGCTGTAGGGCAGTTATATGCCAAAAAATATTTTCCTCCTGCTGCTAAAGAAAAGATGTTGGATCTGGTGAATAATCTGCAGACTGCACTCGGAGAAAGAATTAATAATCTGGAATGGATGGGAGAGGATACGAAAGAAAAGGCAATAGAGAAATTAGGAACATTTCATGTAAAGGTCGGTTATCCCGATAAATGGAGAGATTATACTGGTTTGAAGATTAGCAAAGAAGATTCTTATTGGAAAAATATTTTGCGTTCGAATAACTTTGATTTTGATTTTATGATCAGCAAATTTAATCAACCGGTAGATAAAGATGAATGGTTAATGAATGTTCAGACTGTGAATGCCTACTACAATCCTGTAACAAATGAAATTTGTTTTCCTGCTGCTATTCTTCAACCTCCTTTTTTCAATATGGATGCTGACGATGCTGTCAATTACGGTGCTATCGGTGTGGTAATAGGACATGAGATGACCCATGGATTTGACGATCAGGGCCGGCAATTCGATAAAAATGGAAACCTATCGGATTGGTGGACCGAAGAAGATGCAAAACGCTTCAACGAGAAAGCTCAGGTATTGGTTGATTTTTTCGATAATATCGTTGTTTTAGATACAGTACATGCGAATGGCCGTTTTACTTTAGGTGAAAATATTGCTGATAACGGAGGTTTACAGGTTTCCTGGCAAGCTTATCAAAATACTCTAAAAGGAAGCGATACTCCAACTTCAATTGATGGATATACAGATGCGCAACGTTTCTTTCTGGCTTATGCTGCCGTATGGGCCGGAAATATCAGAGATGAGGAAATTCTTCATTTAACGAAAGTGGATCCTCATTCTTTAAGTAAATGGAGAGTAAATGGGGCATTGCCACACATCGATGTCTGGTACAATGCTTTTGAGGTAACTCCTGATAATGAATTATATATTCCAAAACAAGAACGGGCAAGTATCTGGTGAAACTTTTCCTATACGAATAAAAAATCCCTCACTAATCCTTTTAATTTTGATTAGCGGGGGATTTTTTATTAATCCAATATGAGGTTTTCTTTTGCCTGTAAATAATCGTATACACCTCCAATGTGTTCACGGACTTTCTTATCTGAAAATTCAAATACTTTGGAAACTAGTCCATCGAGAAAATCCCGGTCGTGAGACACAAGAATAACCGTTCCATCGTAATCCAGCAAAGCATTTTTCAGAATTTCTTTTGTTTTAAGATCCAAATGATTGGTTGGTTCGTCGAGAATTAATAAATTGACTGGTTCGAGTAGTAATTTTATCATTGCAAGGCGTGTCCTTTCTCCTCCAGAAAGTACTTTAACTTTTTTGTCCGAGTCTTCTTTCCCGAAGAGAAATGCCCCCAGAATACTCCGGATCTGGGTTCGGATATCCCCTTCAGCCACTTGATCAATAGTTTCAAAAACCGTTAAATCTTCATCCAATAGTTGAGCCTGATTCTGGGCAAAATATCCAATCTTTACATTGTGTCCCAGCATGATGGTTCCTGAATAAGGAATTTCATTCATTACACATTTAACGAAAGTAGATTTTCCTTCTCCGTTTTTTCCCGCCAAAGCAACTTTTTCTCCCCGAGATATCATGAGGTTGGCATTTTCAAAAATCAGATGGTCGTCGTAATATTTCGTTAAACTGTCGACAGTAAGAGGATAATTTCCGGAACGAGTAGCGGGTTGAAATTTAATACGGATATGAGCTTTGTCTTCCTCATCAATATGAACCCTTTCCATTTTCTCCAACTGACGGATTCTGGATTGTACCAGCACGGCTTTAGCTGCCTGTGCCCGGAATCGTTCAATAAATTCTTCAATTTCCTGTATCTGTTTTTGTTGGGCTTCCCACGCATGTAGTTGTTGCAGTCGTCTTTCTTCTCTCAGCTGTTGATAGGTAGTGAAGTTTACTTTATAATCGTAGATTTTACCCAATGTTAATTCAATCGTACGGTTGGTTACCGAATCGATGAATTTACGGTCGTGAGAGATTAATACAACGGCATTGGCCTGGGTATTAATAAAATTTTCCAACCAACCTATTGTTTCTATATCCAGATGATTTGTAGGTTCATCCAACAACATTACATCCGGATTTTGCAATAACAGTTTGGCTAATTCAACGCGCATTCTCCATCCTCCGCTGAAAGCACTCGTAGGCATATCCAGATCCGAACGCTTAAATCCCAAACCTATAAGAGTTTTTTCTACGTCTCCTTCAAAATTAGTGTTTTCTATCCCGGCTAAACGTTCATGGGCAAGAGTAAAACGGTTGATAAGATCGGCATAATCGTCGGATTCAAAATCCGTACGTGTTTCCAGTTGAAGGTTCATCTCTTCGATTTCCATTTGTAAAGCAAAAATAGGAGCAAAGGCCTGCGATGCTTCTTCCCGTACAGTCCGGACATCAGATACCTGCATAACCTGAGGCAAGTATCCCACAGTCATTCCGGAAGGTCCGGTTACAGTTCCTTTGTAGTTTTTATTCACTCCTGCCAGGATTTTAAGCATAGTACTTTTTCCTGCGCCATTCTTTCCCACCAAGGCTATCTTATCCTTTTTATTGATAATGAAATTTACATTTTCAAATAAAGTTTGTCCTCCGAATTCAACTTTTAAGCCTTCAACAATCAACATATCTATTTATTTTTTAGCTTGCAAAAGTACATAAAAAGTTTGTATCTTTACAAAATCATTAATTAATACAATATGGCAATTATAAAACCCTTTAAAGGAGTAAGACCTCCCAAAGAATTTGTGACACAAGTAGCTTCGCGTCCCTATGATGTTCTCAGCTCAGAAGAAGCCCGAGAAGAAGCAAAAGGAAACGAAAAGTCGTTGTATCATATCATTAAACCTGAAATTGATTTTCCTGTTGGAAAAGATGAGCATGATTCGGATGTTTATGAAAAAGCAGTGGAAAATTTTAATACATTTCAGGAAAAAGGTTGGCTGGTTCAGGATGAAAAGGAAAGTTATTATGTCTACGCTCAGACAATGAATGGTAGAACTCAATATGGGTTAGTTGTAGGCTCTTATGTCGATGATTATTTAAATGGTGTAATCAAGAAACATGAATTAACCCGTAAGGATAAAGAAGAGGACCGGATGAAACATGTTCGTATCAACGATGCAAATATTGAACCTGTTTTCTTTGCTTATCCCGAAAATCCTGAATTAGATAAAATTGTTCAAGAAGTTGTTCAGAAAACTCCCGAGTATGATTTTGTTTCTGAAGATAATATTGGTCATCATTTTTGGATTATAGATGAAGACGATAAGATTCAGAAAATTACCGGGCTTTTTGAATCCATGCCATGTTTATATATTGCTGACGGACATCATCGTTCTGCGGCGGCGGCATTAGTGGGGGCTGAAAAAGCTAAGAATAATCCTGATCATACAGGAAAAGAAGAATATAATTATTTTATGGCTGTATGTTTCCCATCTGATCAATTGATGATCATGGATTATAATCGTGTGGTAAAAGATTTGAATGGATTAACTTCCGCTGAATTTTTACAAGCTTTATCTCATGACTTTCTAATAGAAGATAAAGGAGAAGAAATATACAGGCCTGACAAATTACATAAATTTTCTTTATATTTGGAGAATCGTTGGTATTCTTTGGAAGCCAAACCAGGTACTTATGATGATAGTGATCCGATCGGAGTATTGGATGTTACAATATCTTCCAATCTTATTCTGGATAAAATATTAGGAATGAAAGATCTTCGTACGGACAAAAGAATCGATTTTGTAGGAGGACTACGTGGATTGGATGAACTAAAAAGGAGAGTGGATAGTGGAGAAATGATAGCGGCTTTGGCTTTATATCCCGTATCCATGAAACAATTGATGGATATCGCTGATACGGGTAATATCATGCCTCCTAAAACCACCTGGTTTGAACCAAAGTTGCGCTCCGGTTTAGTGATTCATAAATTGAGCTAGTCGGAAGGAAGTTGAATATATTAAAAATGCAGTTAAATTAATTCAGTTTCAATTTCCTGATTTCATTTTCTGTTTAATCAAAACTTTTTCTGATGAGAACTTGTTTTTATTTTAGTCAATGAAATATTTTAATCACTAAAAATAGAAATACTATGAAAGCAAGTAATTATTTAAGCGGTTTAACATTTGGTCTTCTAGTGGGTGGTATTGTTGGATACAGATTTGCAATGGACCCCAGAAATAGAGTGAAAGTCAGAAGATTTTTGAATGATGCGGAAGACAAAGTGAGAGAAATGGGCGATAAGGTGAAATGTGCCTGTGGTTGTCAGTCTGATGATCTGACGGATCAGGAGATTTTTGAAATTGAGGCTGTTCTTGCGACAGAGGCTATAGCAGATGCAGAAGCACAAGCTCAGGCTGAAGCTTTGGAGGAAGAAGTTAAAAATGCTTCTAACAAATAAGAACTTTTTAGAGACTTAATTTGGAGTTTAAAGGAGATAGTTGTACCTTCGCAGCCGTATTGCTGAAGAGTGTTCATAATTGTCTCCGTAGCTCAGTTGGTAGAGCAAATGACTCTTAATCATTGGGTCCAGGGTTCGAGTCCCTGCGGGGACACAGGCTAAAAAGCGGTTCTACAAAGAATGTAGGCCGCTTTTCTTTTTTTGAATATTATGGAATTAATATGAAAATATATTTTTAATAATTTAAAAGAAGAACAGAAACATAGAAT
>JAJBTS010000397.1 GCA_020860885.1 Bacteroidales bacterium | reverse complement strand
TATGAATGTTTTTCAAATTTTATTAACTTTGCAGCATGAAAACAAATAAGAATCTGGAAGATTTGTTAAAGTCTGCTATACAGGATAGTTTGGCTACTTATGGAGCTTCAAATGATGGTAATTATATAGGAGACCTCTATATTTACTACAATGAAGAAAATCAGTCGCTAACTTTTTTTGACGATATGGAACAGGAATTGTTGTGTATCCTTTTATCCGAAAATAGCATTCAGTTTCAAACGAATCCCCTTAAAGAAATCAAATATGCATCCGGAAAGGTATTGAAGGAATTAGTGAATGAAAAAGCTTTTGATAAAGAATATATCTATAAACCTTTTACCGTCGACCTGGTCGATGAAGATTTCACTATTCTGGAAGAACTTATCTTTATTGATGATGATACCTTAAAACTGGATAACGAGTTATGGAATGACCTGGATAAAGATCTGGATGATTTTTTTAACGACTTAATGAAATAAATTCTATTTGCCGCTATAGCTCAGTTGGTAGAGCAACACATTCGTAACGTGTAGGTCACGAGTTCGAGTCTCGTTAGCGGCTCAAATCTATTATAAATTAAATTACTATTATGAAAAGAATTATTTTTATTTTTTCCTGTTGGATATGTCTGTCTACGATTATTGTTGCTCAAGATTCAGAAACTTCTTTCCTATCCGAAATTAAAAGTATAACTACAGACTCCACTTCTATTTATTATTATCCGGCTTTACTGGACAAAGCAAAAAACGAACCTGGCAAATTGGATTCTGCCGATTGCTTTTATTTATACTATGGAATTATATTCCAGCCGAAATTTAGTTCTATTATGTCTGTCACTCTTCACCCGGAAAGGCCGGAATTTGAGAAAGCGGCCATGAAAGGGAACTGCAAAAAAGTAATTAAATTGGCAAAAGTGATGCTGGAAAGAAACCCTGTTGATTTAACGGTTTTATTACATACGAGTATATGTGTTCAAAAATCTAAAAATAAAGGAGATGAGGAATATATTCCCAAAAGATTTGAATTTGTATTAGATGCTATTTTTTCGACAGGCGATGGACGGTCGAAAGAAACAGCTATTAAAATCTCCAATATTGAAGACGAATATGTGCTAAAAGGAATTATAGGGTTTCTTGGAGGAAAAGAAACCCTGGAAGTCGATGGAAATGCTTCTTATAGCGTATGGGAGAAAGATGGGGATAAACTTTACTTTGAAGATCTTACCTATTTAGATTAAGTCAGGATTCTATTCGAAACGGAACGAATTTTTTTGCAACTTTATAAACCTATTTGTTCGTTCAATAATCGATTATCTTCCATTCGTTTCTTGAGATCTTCGATGTATGTGTTGATGCGGATCATAATCTCAGAACCCGGCTTTACATTCGCTTGAATGAAATATTCCTGAGCTTTTTGTGCCCAGGACAAAGATTCGTTAAGATTATCTTCCATCTCAGAGGCAATTGCTATATTGTTCGCCATTTTTCCTTTATCAATGGCTTTTGTGTTTTGTTCGTATTCTTTCATCCATATTTCTTTGGCCTGTTTCCAGTTGCTACTCCTTGTATAGCTGTAGGCTTCTTTCATACGTGCATTGGTGCCTGTATAAAAGTATCTTTCTTTAGGAGTCCAGGAAGGCAACATTTCCTGCGCCAGTTTAGAACCCAGATTACGTGCTAAATCAATTATAAACGCGTCTGGAATATGTTTTATAACAGTGAGTGAATCTTCAAAATAAGTATCCTTGATAATTATACTGTCTGATACGGTAAAAGTATAAAGAGGTTCCTTTTTATTGTATGAATAGATACTGCCATTGGCTTTTCCTTCGATTTTGAGATCTACATAATGCGACATGGAAGAAGAGGTTAAAGGCATATTGTCTTTTACTTTTTCATCTAAAGAGAGCAAAACGCGGTCGACGGAAATGATTCCGTCGAAAGCCAGGCTGTCCATTAACACTTCTTGTATGGCTAAAGGAATAGGAGGATGTTCTTCCATCCAGTCGCCATGTGCTCTTAAGGAAACACGGGAAGAAGATACATTATTGAAAAAAGTAGCTCCTGATAATGTATTGAATAAGGATTGCATAACTACCGGCCCCATATCGGTATTCAGTGAGTTATTTTTAATTGCTATCTCATCATACGTTTGAGCAATACCTACATCAGAGGGTTGTATCGCGGAATTGTTCACTACAATAACTTCGGCAATATCTAATGGTAAAGTGATTTTTGCCGGTTCTCTTACTTCGATAACTACAGAGTGAACAGACGCGCAGGAAACAAATACCAGGCTGATTAGACAGTAATAAAAGAAAAATCTACATTTCATCATTGTTTTCATATCATCATTTTTATTATTAAGTATGCCATAATAAAATTGATTAATTCCTGATATTGTTCTCCAAAGTGTGTTTAAGTGATCTTCTTATTTTTATTGGTTGCTCTTCATTGATTTTATACTTTCTTCCAAAGATTTTATCTTACTTTCGGCATCTGCTTGTTTTTGTCTTTCTATATCGATAACATTTGCAGGTGCCTTGGAAACAAAGTTCTCATTATTCAACTTTTTCATTACAGAAGCCAGAAAGCCCTGTTGATATTTCAGTTCTTCCTGCAGTTTGGCTATTTCTTCTTCTACATTGATGTTACTGCCCAGAGGAACAGCATATTCGGTTGTTTTAATGAGGAAGCCAACAGATCCATCCGATTTCTCCTGAGTTTCTTTAATTGAGTTGAGATTCGCCATTTTAGCAATTACCGAATTATAACCGGCATTATGCTTTCCGAGTACTTCTAATTCTAAAGCATCTTTATTCGGAATATTTTTCTGAAGACGGATCGTACGAATATTCGCTATAATCTCTTTTGCATCTTCCATATCGTTTAATGTCGATTCAGAGATAGATTCTGTTTGGGAAGGCATCTCGGAAACCATAATGCTTTCTCCGTCTTTTCTTTCTTCAAGCGCCTGCCACAACTCTTCTGTAATGAATGGCATAAAAGGATGAAGCAATTTCAGCAGGGAATCAAAGAATCCCAGAGTTGCTTCGTAAGTTTTCTTGTCGATAGGTTGCTGGTAAGCGGGTTTGATCATTTCCAGATACCAGGAAGAGAATTCATCCCAGAACAGCTTATATGCTTCCATGAGTGCTTCGGAAATACGGTATTTGCCGAAAGAATCATCGATTGAATCAATTGTCCGGAATAATTTGGAATTAAACCACTTTACTGCCAGCTTGGAGGATTCCGGTTGAGGAATATCGGCAACTTCCCATCCTTTTACCAGGCGGAAAGCATTCCATATTTTATTATTGAAATTACGTCCCTGCTCGCATAAAGCTTCATCAAAAGGTAAATCATTTCCTGCCGGGGAAGATAAAAGCATACCCATACGTACACCATCCGCTCCGTATTTTTCCATCAATTCGATGGGATCCGGAGAATTGCCTAACGACTTGGACATTTTTCTTCCCAGTTTATCTCTTACTATTCCTGTGAAATAAACATTGTAAAAGCAAGGTTCTTTTCTGTATTCGAATCCCGCCATAATCATACGTGCAACCCAGAAGAAAATGATTTCAGGAGCTGTTACCAGATCGTTGGTCGGATAGTAATATTCAATATCTTTATTATTCGGCTGATTGATTCCATCGAATACGGAAATAGGCCATAACCAGGAAGAGAACCACGTATCCAGACAATCCTCATCCTGACGTAGATCGGAGAGTTGGAGATTCGGGTTTCCTGTCTTTTCCTTCGCTAAAGCCAAAGCTTCTTCATCGGTAGCCGCTACAACGTATCCTCCCTGAGGAAGATAATAAGCCGGAATACGATGTCCCCACCACAACTGACGGGATATGCACCAGTCTTTGATGTTTTCCATCCAGTGACGGTATGTATTCTTGAATTTTGCCGGATGGAACTGAATGGTATCATCCATAACTGCTTCCAATGCAGGTTTGGCCAATCCTTCCATCTTTAGGAACCATTGCATGGATAGTTTAGGCTCTATAGGAACATCTGTTCTTTCGGAAAAACCTACCTTGTTTTCATAAGGTTCTATTTTTTCCATCAGGCCCGCTGACTCCAAATCTTTTTCTATCAATTCCCGTACTTCAAAGCGGTCTTTTCCTACATATTGCAGTCCATGCTCATTCAATGTACCGTCATCATTGAAAATATCCAACGAATTCAGTCCATGTTTTTCACCCAGCATATAGTCATTTACATCGTGTGCCGGAGTGACTTTCAGGCATCCGGTTCCGAATTCAGTATCTACGTAATCGTCTTCGATAATAGGCACTTCGCGATTAGCCAGAGGAACAATTACTTTTTTTCCTTTCAGGTGGATATTTTTCGGGTCGTTGGGATTGATACAAACAGCTGTATCTCCCAGAATCGTTTCCGGGCGGGTAGTTGCGATAACAGCGTAACCCTCTTCCCCTACAATTTTATATCTAAGGTAATAGAGTTTCCCTTTTTGTTCTTTATAATTAACTTCTTCATCAGAAAGAGCTGTTTTAGCTGCCGGATCCCAGTTTACCATTCTTACACCCCGGTAAATGAGTCCTTTGTTATAAAGATCCACAAAAACTTTCAAGACGCTTTCAGAACGTTCTTTATCCATGGTAAAAGCCGTGCGTTCCCAATCGCAGGAGGCGCCTAGTTTCTTCAGCTGTTCCAGGATGATACCGCCGTGTTTATGAGTCCAATCCCAGGCGTGTTCGAGGAATTCTTCGCGGGTGAGGTCGGTTTTACTGATTCCTTTTTCCGCAAGTTTAGCAACGACTTTAGCTTCGGTAGCGATAGATGCATGGTCGGTTCCGGGAACCCAGCAGGCATTCTTTCCCATCATGCGGGCACGACGGACGAGGATATCCTGAATCGTATTGTTCAGCATGTGTCCCATATGCAGAATACCTGTTACATTCGGAGGAGGTATTACAATCGTATAAGGCTCACGATCATCCGGCTCGGAATGAAAGAAGCCTTGATCCATCCAGTATTGATACCATTTGTTCTCTACGTCGGCAGGATTATATTTCGTTGCTATTTTCATTTCTTAATGATAAATTTAATATGGATTTGAATAACAGTACAAAAATACGAAATAGTTTTCATTCATTCAATAAGGGCATTTAGATTGTATCCTATAAATAAGTGCCTAAATTCTGTTTTTTTATCAAAAACTGATAAAAATACAATACCTTTGCGCCGCAAAATTAAAACGCAATGAAAGCTTTTTACACCATTCTCTTATTGGTCTTCTCGAATGTATTTATGACTTTTGCCTGGTATGGGCATTTGAAACTGCAGGAGATGAAGGTCAGTTCCAATTGGCCGCTTTATGCCGTGATCTTATTTTCGTGGATCATTGCTCTGGCCGAATACTCTTTTCAGGTGCCTACTAACCGTATAGGTTTTCAGGGAAACGGCGGGCCGTTTACATTGATGCAACTAAAAGTAATACAGGAAGTAATTACCTTAGTCGTTTTTACTATTTTCTCGACAGTACTCTTCAAAGGAGAAAGTCTCCACTGGAACCATCTGGCTGCTTTCCTTTGCCTTATACTTGCTGTTTATTTCGTTTTTATGAAATGAACTTTTTAATAAAAAACCGTGTTTCAATTAAAACGGTTAATTATTAAAAAGAATGGACAATAACGAAGGAGAAACGAAAAGAAAATGGTATGCCCTTGATGGAGATTCGGTTGTTAAAGAATTAGGTTCCGACATAGATTTGGGATTATCTAAGGAAACGGCACGGGAGCGTTTGGAGAAATACGGAGAGAACAAGCTGCCGGAAAGGAAAAAGCAATCACCTATTCTACGTTTTCTAAAGCATTTTAATGATATCCTTATTTATGTATTACTGGTAGCTGCTATTATTACAGCTTTTCTCGGGCATTATGTAGATACGATCGTAATCTTATTAGTAGCGATCATTAATGCAGTGATAGGGTTTTTTCAGGAAAATAAAGCCGAAAAAGCATTGGCCGATATAAAGGGGATGCTTTCTCATAAGGCTTTCATAATCCGCGGAGGAAAAAGGAAAGAGGTAGACGCAACCGACCTGACTCTTGGAGATATAGTCTTGTTGAATCCCGGAGATAAAATACCTGCCGATCTACGGCTTATACAAACAAATAACCTGCAAGTGGAAGAATCCCCTCTTACCGGTGAATCGGTTCCGTCTGAAAAGAATTCGGACACTCTGGATGAAGATGCAATGTTGGGCGACAGGGATAATATGGCCTTTTCCAGTACTACCGTAAGCTCAGGAACGGGCGTAGGTGTTGTGGTTGCTATCGGAGCGGATACCGAGATCGGTAAAATCAATCGGATGATGTCGGATATCAAACCCGTAACAACTCCTCTGCTGAAGCAAACGGATAAATTTGGGAAAACGGTTTCGATAGCTATCATTATTATTGCTGTAGTCATTTATGCTTTCGGATATTTTTTCAGGGAGTATGACCCGCTGGAATTATTATTATCGGTAATCGGACTTGCCGTGGCGGCTATTCCGGAAGGACTGCCGGCTATATTATCTATTATTCTCGCTATTGGAGTACAAAACATGGCCAGGCGAAAAGCCATCATCCGGACTCTTCCTTCTGTTGAAACTCTGGGGTCGGTATCCGTAATCTGTTCGGATAAAACAGGGACTCTGACGCGGAACGAAATGACAGTAAGGACTGTCACTACTAAAGACAATCTTTTCAAAGTTTCCGGAATAGGATATACTTCCGATGGTGAAATCACCCTCGGAGAAGATCCTGTAGATGTATACGAACAACCGGTATTAAAACGTCTGGTCAATTGTTTTTACTATTGCAATGATGCAAAGTTGGGATGGAATAATGAAGGTGTATGTACTGTAAAAGGTGATCCTACGGAAGGAGCATTGCTTACTCTTTATAATAAATCAGAGTTAAAAGACTTAACTGCTAAGAGGATAGACACGGTTCCTTTCGATTCGACTTATAAATACATGGCTACCCTGATGAATATAGAGGGCAAAAAAATAATCTTTATGAAAGGAGCTCCGGATCGTCTGGTCAATATTGCAGCAGAAGAGGAAGGGGAATCCGGTATAAAACCTATAAACCGTGATTTCTGGAAAGATAAAATAAATGAAACCGCAGCAACCGGGCAGCGACTAATCGGGGGGCTTATAAATGGGTAGACGAGAACACTTCTACCTTGAATCAGGATGACCTTTGTGAGGGAATGATACTCCTCGGCCTGGCCGGAATTATTGATCCGCCCAGGGATGAAGCAATAGAAGCTATCAAAGCTTGTTCTGAAGCGGGTATTACGGTTAAGATGATTACAGGAGATCATGCTGCGACGGCCAAAGCGATTGGAAAGGAAATGGGTATCGGAGACGGTGAAAAAGCATTGCAAGGCCGGGATCTGGAAAAGATGAACGATCAGGAACTTAAAGTAGCTGCTCAGGAATACGATATATTCGCACGGACAAGTCCGGAACACAAATTGCGTCTGGTAGAAGCTTTACAAGCCAATGGCGCTATTTGTGCCATGACGGGTGACGGAGTAAATGACGCTCCGGCGCTTAAAAAGGCGGATGTAGGAATAGCCATGGGTATTAAAGGAACGGAAGTAACTAAAGAAGCCGCAGAGATGGTTCTTGCTGATGATAATTTCAGTACTATTGTTTCCGCAGTGGAAGAGGGTAGAAGGGTATATGACAATCTAAAGAAAACCATCTTGTTCATACTTCCGACCAATGGGGCGGAGAGTTTCCTGATTATGGCGAGCATCTTGTTCGGTACGACGATTCCCCTTACACCTGTACAGATACTATGGGTAAATATGGTCACTTCCGTTACTATTTCTCTGGCTCTGGCTTTTGAAAATATCGAACCGGATGCTATGAAACGTCCTCCCAGATCCCCAAAAGCCTCTCTTTTGAATGGTTATTTTATATGGAGGATCATTTTTGTATCCCTCTTAATAGGTGGAGGAACTTTAGCTATGAATCTGGATATGGAAGCGAATGGAATTGCAGATAATGTGATTAAAACAGTAACATTGAATACAATCGTTATTACTCAGATGTTCCATTTGTTTAATAGCAGAAGTATAAGTAAATTTGCTTTCAATAAAGACTTCTTTTCCAACAAAGCGGTTTTTGTAGTATCGGCGCTTTTGATTGTGTTGCAATTAGGAATTACTTATCTTCCTTTCATGAACAATCTTTTCGGAACTACTCCGTTAAAGATGGAAGACTGGATTTACCCGGTTGGTATGGGAATTGCAGTATTTGTAATTGTAGAAATTGAAAAAGCCATTATGAATAAGTTAAAGTTGGCAAAATTATAATAAAGAAAGGATAAAATTTAAACTTATATGTTTTAAGGTTGTCCTAGCTAATAAAGAAATTACTTATGAAAAAAATAGCATATTTACTCCTCTCGGTTGTACTGCTTACAAGCTGTTTCAGTTCCAGGAATTCCCAGGCAGATAGTTTTAAGAAATTAACCGTAGGGATGTCTAAAGCAGAAGTAGAATACTGGATTGGCCCTCCTGAATTATACTTGTCGGTTACGAGAACTCCGGATGGAGTTGAAGAGGTATTGCAATACCGTAATTATTACAATGAAGTTTTTGCATTGGAATTTATTAATGATTATCTCGTTTCTGCTAATTATATTTACAGTGGTAGCTGGTATCCGATGTATCAAACTTATCCGCCTATCGGGCGTCCTGTATTTCCTCCGGGATATATACCTAACCGGCCCGCTCCGAGGCCCCCGTCATGGGCTCATCCGAGACCTCCTGTTAATCCTCGTCCGCCGGCAGCCATAAGGCCGCCTGCAAATGAAGGCAGACCTCCCGCATCTGTAAGACCTCCTGCGAACGAAGGCAGGCCCCCTGCTTCTACCAGGCCGCCGGCCGGAGGAAGTAATTCCGGCTCAACGACCCGTCCGTCGGGAACCGGCAGTAGCACCCGTCCTTCAGGAACAGGTAATTCCGGGTCTACAACGCGTCCGTCAAACACTACCGGCAGAGAAAGTGCTCAACCGCGGGAGAGTACTCAATCCCGTGAAAGCTCGGGTACTAGTGTGAGACAAAACTCTTCTTCCGGTTCCCGTGAAAGCTCAGGAAATATTAATAGCGGAAGTTCGGGTTCCTCAACCAGCAGGGGAAGTGGTAGCTCAACTACTACAAGAAGCAGAAGCAATTCGCGGTAATATAGATTGGCAACCTCATATTTAATTCAAAAGTTACCTAAAAGCTTGGAATTTTACCAATGGAAAGTTTGATTTTGCATTGCTGTTGCGCTCCGTGTTCAGCAGCTATCATAGAGTGGTTGCTGGATAATCATATTTCTCCCGTTCTCTTCTTTTTTAATCCGAATATTTATCCTCTGGAGGAATATGAAATACGAAAGAATGAACTGAAACGTTATGCTGAGAAACTTAATGTAGAGTTTGTCGACGCTGATTACGATCACACTAATTGGTTGGAAAAAGTAAAGGGATTGGAACAGCAGCCGGAGAGAGGCTCCCGATGTTTGGAGTGCTTTAAAATGCGTTTAGCAGCAACTGCCCGGTTTGCTTCCGAAAGAGGAATTACCCGTATAGCTACTACTCTGGCTTCCTCCCGTTGGAAAAACCTGGAACAAATAGCTATTGCAGGACAATGGGCTGTAAGCTTATTCCCTGAACTGACCTTCTGGGAAAAAAACTGGAGAAAAGGAGGACTCTCTGAGAGACGCCTCGCCTTACTACAGGAAAATGGATTCTATAACCAGAAATATTGCGGATGCGAATTCAGTCATCATTAGATAACCGAGTTTTGATGGTAAAATCGTGAAGAGTATCTATACCCCGTTGCGAAGAGTATTGACACCTCTTTGCGAAGAGTATCCCGATGGGTTAGCGAAGAGTATTAACACCCCGTCGCGGTTGACGTGCCCCCCCAAAAGTTGGACAGCTAGTTTATATATTCATAAGGGTCCGGTATTGTACC
>JAJBTS010000379.1 GCA_020860885.1 Bacteroidales bacterium | reverse complement strand
CTTTTCTATTGTATACGGAATTATTATCGTATTTAACCGACACTAAGTAATATCCAGCACCTGGGAAAGTAAAGGAGAATGATTGTGTGTTGATATTTAACAACTGGCCTGTAATAGTATAGATACTTATCTGGGAAATATTTTTGCCTTCTACTTTTAGTGTTTTTTCTTCCACTTTGAACCGGGTATCGGAATGATTTTCTTCTGCGGGATTGAAAATAGAAGTAGGTACAGCCTGGTCCAATTCAATGAAAAGGATTGGGTTTCTGCTGTTGTTTCTTGCTGCCTCGCTGATGAGGCGATCTATACCCGCACTTACATTTTGAGTCAGATGTCTGGTAGATCCTTCCCGCGATAATTCCCATCCGGGTTTATAGGTCCTGTTTGTTGTTTCTACTAAGGCGAATGGCAATGCCTGTACTGGATCATTTGTCGCAAGGTAAATGCCATATGTCAATTGGTCTGTACTATAGGCGATCACACGTCCGTTTTTGTTAATTATGTTGTATTTGAAGTTTCCAGTCGGATTATCTGTTTCTATAATTTTCCAATGTTGGCTTTCATCGCCTTCTTTTAGATGCTGGGTTTTAAGATTTTCGTTATTTCCCATATCTGTAATAACCCCTTTCCCGTTATTGAACTGTAAATAATACCATACTTCTTTTTCCGGAGTGCTGATGGTGGGAAGGATAGGCTGTATATCGGCTGTTAAAACAAAAGCCAGCGGATTGTTTTCATTTTTAATGGCATTCTCACCAATTCTATTATCGTTTATCTGTCCTAAAGCAGTACTGGTTTCTCCTAGTCTTGACATTTCCCAGAGAGGATTTTCATTTTCGTTTTCAAAGTAAGTTAAAGTGCAGGTTGCTCCATTAGAATCGACTGCTTTATACATATTATCAGAAAAAGAAATTGTGTTTCCCAGCTTACTTTCTAACTGATAGTTTCCTTTAGAGCCGGTAACTTTCCATAATTATCCGTCTTTATCCTTTAATGGAGCGCGAGCTTCCAGAGGTTGGTTAAGTCCCATGTCCTGTATAACTTTTCCTGTATTTGAGAATTGGATATAATACCAGGTTTCATTTTGGGCAGTGCTTAATACGGGTAGAAAATTTAATGCCCGTTCCGCATTAATAAAAAGAAGGGGATTTCCGTTATCCCCTCTTGTCCATTCTCCGATTTCAACATTCAGGCCGGCTCCTCCGAATTGATTCATACATTGGGATTGCCCGACTCGCTGTATTTCCCAGGAGTTTCTATAAGTGGTATTGTTTGATGCAAGAATATTCAATTTTACGGATGCAGTAGAGCTAGTTTGAAATCTACTATCGGCAAAACTGATTTTTCTTCCGCTTTTATTTACGATCGTGTAATTGCCTGAAGTTCCGGTAACTTTCCATAATTGAGCATCGCTGCCCTTAACTTTTTGTTTGGTTTCTATCGGGCTGTCTTCTCCCATATCATGGAATACTCCATTTTGATTTCGGAATTGGATGTAGTACCATGTTTCATCGGATTCATCTTCTGAGCTGATAGTAGGGAAGTTGGTATTAACGATGATCTCATCGTCTATTTCTACATCTTCTTCATTATCATCTCCCGGATCATTAGGATCTAACAAAACAAACTTATCGATATCCGGAGCAAGACCTGCTGCATTTGAAAGGCGGATTGTATTGTAACCTTTTTTCAATTCGATTTCATCGATAAAAGCTCTTCCTCTTTTGCCTGCTCCACCCGAATTCAGGTTTGTCATTTGATATTCTTTACCATTTACCGTTACTGTCAGATTTCTGTCTTCACCTGAATAATAGAAAAGCTTGAATTTATATTTTCCGCCTTCGGAGCTGTAGACTCTACGGAATTCGGCCCAGTTGCCAGGTTTATTATTTCCTCCCAGAGCTGTGAGTATATAATTTCCTGAAGCACCGAATTGTGGGGAGAAGCGAGCGCTGGAATATTGATTCTTATCGATTTTTACTTCATCGTACTCATTGATGAAAGCATATTCCGCTTCGAATTCTACTTTATCGAAAGAAGATTCTCCTTCAATACGTAGCATTGCTGTACCATAAGCAGGTACGGTTATCTCATAATATCCGCTGAATTCACCCAGGTCTTTTCTTTCCCAAAGATCTCTTACCTGAGCTTTTTCGCTTAGTTGGATATCTTTGAAATTTATTCTCATCGTTTTAGGAGTGGATTCACAATTGAACAGAGCCACTGCCCGCACTTTACCCTGGTCTTCTTCAATTTGTTTTGCTAAAGTAAACTGTTTTCCTTCGCGGTTCACCAGTTCGGCCTGTAAACCTAATACATCCTGATTCAGGGCAATAACTTCCGGATTGGTGATAATCTCTAATGTGCTTTCGGGAATAGAACGAAGATCACATCCGATGAGAAGAGGAGAGCTCATGATGCACCACAAACCGAAATGACTTTTTTCCTGGTCTTTAGTAAATGTATTTCTTCCGATCTGCATCATATCCATGTCGTTGAAATGTCCGGGAGATGCATAAGCAGCCAGATATAAATTCTTTTCAAGTACGCCCCGTACACCTCTGTCGGTATCGAACTGATTCAATATATCGTGAGAAATACGCCATGACCCTGCAATTTCGCTGGCCCAGGTTCCGGGAAACATCCAGCGACAGATATTGAAACGTACATCTTTTTTATCGGTCTTTTGTATGGCTTCGTATATCCTCTCGTATTGCGTTTGTTCGTCCAGCCCCAATGTTGTACCCCCACAGAAATCCAATTTAATAAAATCATAATCCCAGGTATCGAAGTATAATTTCGCATCCTGGTCTTCATGGTTTTTCATTCCAACTTCTTTGCCGTAGGTATCTCCATCGTATTGGAAGGCGCAGGTATGTATACCACCGTCGGAGTAAATCCCTGCTTTCAAACCTTTACTGTGTATATAGTCGGCAACGACTTTCATTCCGTTAGGAAATTTAGTTGTATTGTATAGTAGGTTACCCTGGGCGTCACGACCGTGGAAAAACCCATCGTCTACGTTTACATAATTGTAGCCTGCATCTTTAAGGCCTTTACTGATCATCGCATCAGCTGTTTCCTCAATGAGTGTTTCACTGATGTTGATTCTGAAAGTGTTCCAGGAACTCCATCCCATCATGGGAGTCTTAGAGTCTTGAGCAATTACTATACTGCTGAAACTGAGTAAGCTTATTAGCAATATTGTAGAAAATTTAAGATAAATAGTTTTCATTTGCAAATAATAATTTATTGTGGATTTTACAAATATAAGTAAAAATGTATTAGGAAATAAAATATTTAAGAAAAAGATGTGAATGAACAAAAGAGCTGAAAATAAACAGCCATACATTTTCCTTAAGAGATGTATGGCTGTTTAGCAAGCTATGTTTATAGTTTCTTCAAGCTTTCGAAATCGATTTCCGGCTGATTCCCCGTGGGTTTTCTTTCGAATTTACTTCTGTATTCTGTATTTGTATTAAAAAAACCACCGTTCATTAGATAGAAACGATTGTTTTCCAGTACTCCTCCCTGATAATCCAGACGGACACCTGCTCTGGCTGTATTATCGAATGTGAAAGTTCCTTCTGTCAGTTCATGCCATTTTCCGGTTGTATCCATAGCCCATTGGTTTCCAAATTCAACGGAACGGGTCAGATATCCTTGGTTCGGGCTGAAGTTTTCAAGAAAAGAATGTGCACCTTTGTACCACGTGTCGGTTTGAGGACGTAGGAAGCTGGCGATTAATCTCCATCTGTTTTCGTCTGTTGCGAAAAAATAAGCAGTATAAGCAGTATTACCTTTACCATCGGGACGGACCTGCGTGAGAAATTTGTAGGTAGTGCCGGGAGTCCAGTTGTATTTGAGGAAACTTTGTCCACCGGATCCTTCGTTACCGAATTCTCCAATATGTACGTCTTCGCCCTGTCGAAGTTTTTTGATTTGTTGTTCGGCAGGTATGGATTTGGGATCGTCGGTTTCGAAAGGGCTCCATACGGAAAAGAGAACTCGTCTTTCAGTCGGGGAGTTGTGTTGAATACCGAAATATCCTTCTCCGAAACCGTTGGCCATATAATAGCTGGCGAGAATATCTCCCTCTTCAGGAACAGTAACTTCGTTGTAAAACCATTCGATATTTATGTCTTGAGGAAGTTTGTATCCCATATGTACGGAAGGGCCTCTTCTTCCCCAGTAATTTGAAAAATCATGTACGTAGGTAACTTTTCCAACAGGGTCTTTCAGTATCAGTTCCGCGATGTTTCCAAAAGTTTCATCCGTTTTTTCCAGTCCCTGTATGTCGATTTGTACATATCCCGCTTCTTCGATCTTGAATTTTCCTACTTTAACTACAGAAAGCGAATCCGATGATAAAGCAACTTTATAGGATTTATCTTTATAGCTTAAGTTAACCGTTGAATTTCCTGATCCGCGAAGATCCATGTTGAGTGTCTGAGGTTGTTCGATATGAAAATAAACGCTGATCACGTCATTTGCATCTTTCCAATTCTGGATTCCGTCATCCGATAGCCGGAATCTATCTCTTCCTCTTTCTTCTTGTTGTTCGGTTTTGGTAAGGTATGCATTTCCTCCCAGTCCGATATTTACTAATTCTTTGGCCGGCTTCTCCTGGCAGGCAAAGAATAAAACGCACGATAAAATAAAAATAAATGATCTCATGATTGAATTCCTTAAAAGGTTAATATTTGTTTGCAGACAGCAAAGGTAAAAAACAAATTTGAATAAATAAAAAAGCCGGTTGATTCAATTCAACCGGCTTTCCTTTTAGTATAACTTATAAATTATTTAACAATAGTTTTATAAGGAGTGCCATCAATTACCAATACATAAATACCTTTATTAAGAGGTTTAGTATAAGTAGCGGTAGCAGTAGCTTTATCGATTGCCGTACCAGTGGCAGAGAACAATTGAATTTCTTTGGTTCCTTCGAATGAAGCAGTAAGTATTCCATTTTCAGATGAAATAATTATTTCTTTATCCTGAGGATTATTTACACCTACATCTGTTCTGTCGACAGTTACTACGTAGAATTCTTTCGTAACTTTATCCTGAGCAGTCACTGTAATAGTAAATTCATTCTTTCCAAGATTCAAAGTCTTATATCCGGTTCCTTCAACAGTAGCGGAAGCTTCGTTCGGAGTAGCCATCAGAATTAAATTCGCAGTTTCTACGGGAACAATCACTGTATACTCTTTAATATCCGGATCAAATGCAGGAGTTAAAGTACCTCTGTTGATAGAGATAGACTTCAAAGTTGCATCGCTGCTTTCACGGGTTACAGTGATCGTATATTTCAATGTATTTGCTCCGCTTGGGCTGGTTACGCTAACTTCAATTGTATTATCACCTACTGTGAGGTCATGACTTCCGTTACCTACTATAGTTGCTTCAGAATCTGTAGCGGTAGCAGTTACATTAATGGAAGTAGTTGTTCCAGGTACCGTAACATTATATGCATACACAGTAGAAGAGAATGCAGGAGTTAAAGTACCGTTGTCAACAGCAAGAGCGCTTAAGGAAGCATCGCCCCATTCTTTGAATAGAACCTGAGTGTTAGGATCTGTTACGTTATACAAACCTATGTAATTACCTACCTGAGCTCCGCCGAATGGATTGAAACCGGTTGTTTGACCATGAGGAACAATGGTTAAGCATCCTACGGAAGAAACGCTGATCTGGAATAGGGTTCCGGCTTGTACTGTATCTGTAACCACAAATCCGCGTTGTTTTACTTCTGGGTTACCACCAACAAACGCACTATCCACCATTAATACATGAGCTGTAGGATTTGCTTTTGAAACCAATTGGTAGTTGCCGGCAGTACCGATAACTTTCCATAACTGATTAGCTCCGTCTACATGATTTTTAGTTGCCGCTTTCATAGCTTCTCCCATACCTTTATCTTCTACAACCAATTCAGAGTTAGAGTTAAACTGGATATAATACCAGAATTCATTATCACCTTCGCTGATTTTCGGAAATGCGTACGTAGTAACTTCTTCCTGAGGAATAAATTTAACAGAAGCTCCTGCATCGTTGCTAACAGAATATGCACCGAACAACAGATTTCCATTCAGTTTGTTTATGTAAGAACCGGCAGTTCCGATTTCATTGCATAGAATTTGCCAGAAACCTTCGTTGGTATGAGTGAAAACTCCATAAGTAAATGTTGTATCAGCGACAGTCATGAAACGGTCTGCTGCTACACCACCTTCAACAGCAGTAGCGTTGTATGCTAATGTATTTCCTGTTTTATTGATGATCAGATATTTATCAGAATATTCAGTTTCAACAAATTTCCAAAGTTGATTGTCTGCACCGGTAGAAACATTTGTTTCAATAGCTGTTCCAACACCTTTGTCTTCCAGATAAGCATTACCTCTTTCAGAGAAAATGTAATACCATTTAGCTTCGCCATCGGCAGGACTGAATTCGAATGGAACATTTACATCTACACCAGTAGCGGTAAGTTCAACCACCTTAGTCGATTCAGCACCCGGAGTAGTGAAAGTAATCGTTGCGCTATACTCTTGTTTTGCAGCCGGAGTAATAGTGAATACTAAATTACCACCTTCAGCAGCATTCCAATCAGAATTATCTATAACGAAATCAGCCGCATTGTCTCCGCCCATTGTATAGCTAATCTCGCCTTCCAGATTGATACCGGTAACAGCAAGAGCTATTACTTTCTTTTTGTTCACTGTAACATTGCCGAATACCAAAGCGTCTTTGTCTGTATTTACTCTCGGGCTGCCTAATCCTTCACCTTTTAAAGAAACTGTAGTAGAATAATTGCCGGCAGTAACCGTTAAAGTAGCTTCATATACTTTTTCTTCGCCAGGGGTGAATGTCAAAGCAATTTCGTTGGTGATATCACCTTCTGTGGCAATTGCAAATGCGGCAGCATCGTCACCGGTTATAGTAGCAGTTGCGCTGGTATAAGAAGGAATATTAACCGGGATCACTTGTAGAGTATCAGAACCTGTTTCTCCGTTTTTGAATGAAACCAATCCGAAATCAACTTCCGTTTCATCGGTATAGATATCAGAAGGAGCAATCATGAATGTTACGGCAGCCCCTTTACTAACACCGCCTTCTCCACTCCATGTGCTGATACCGTCTTTCAAATCACCGCTATTTACGTGATCAAGGGCTGTAGTTCCCGAACCTGTAAATAAGGAGAATGCGATAGGTATGTCTGTTCCCCAGGAAGTATTGTCCACTAATTGGTAAGCTGTTTCTGCAGTTTCAGATGGTTTGATTTTATCTGTAGAAGAGTTGATGAAATGACCAGATAAGCCTTCCAGATTAAATCTGTCTGCAGTTTCGGTTTCACTCAGTTTCCAGATTTGATTCCTGTTGTTTTCCGGGTTGATAGTTGTATTTTTAACATACTCATCCAAACCGAAATCAGTTAAAGATTTACCTGCGCCGGCACGGTGCCAGTTTACGTAATACCAAACATCTCCGTTTTCCGCGTTACTAATGGTTGGTCTTTCAATAACCGGAGTAGAAGTTCCTGTTAAAGGAATAACACACGAGTAATCTCCTGAAGTTAATGTTATAGTAGCTTTGTATTCCTGATAAGGAGTAATAGGAGCAAAAGTTACTTTGATAGAACCATTTGCCAAATTGGTATCGTCAACAGTAAATCCTTCACCATTCAGTGTATAAGTGATAGGAGCTGTTACGGCATCTGTGGTTGCAATTTGAATGGTTTGTTCGTTGGTCGTATTTATATTTTTAGTTCCAAATCCGGCAACAGAAGGTATAGCCATAATATCATTGTATTCCACGAAAGTAAATTGAGAATTATCTCCTGTACCCCACTGTGAAGTTTCAAAGATAACGGCGAAAGTATAACCGCTATTTCCCTGGTGCAAATAAGAATAAGTTGCAGTTATAGGATCTTTAACCTGGAATACCCAACGTCCGTTAGGATCCGGTGCTTCCTGCAAGGTGAAATTATTAGAAACAGAATCGGACAAGGCTAATACGTTCCTTGTAAACCTAGCAGTTTTGTATTGGTCTAACTTTTGATTTGTTGCTTTGTTGATAATGGTATATACTCCGGTATTATCTTTTTCGAATCTCCACAATTGAGAGTCAATTGTATCCTGGTGCATATTGAAGGTTTTTCCTCTTACAATATTTACAAAATTTGTTTCATCCGTATGTAGAGTATCTGCTGTCATTGTTAAATCAGCACGAACATCACTACCTTTTACCTGGATGAAGTACCAAGGTCCTTCATTATTGGTAGAAAGCTTAGGAGCTCCTGAATAAATGTCTACAGGTTCAGGTTCTTGTACATCTACCCGAGCTTTATTGAGAGTAATTAAACAACCGTCAACTCTTAAACCTTTTAAAGTTGCAGTTGTTCCGTCTCCTGAATTTAAATACCATTGTTTGTCGGTTACCTGTTTGGTAGTATCTTTAATTTTAATTCTCCATCCTTTAGGTTCTCCATAGTATTCTAATTTGAAGGCCTCTGCATTCTCTTCATTTACCAAAGTTATACTGTTAGCGGCATTGTTGAAGGTAAGAACTTTACCGTTGTAATTAATAACTTTCAGATTAGCCAGGGTTCCGGAGAATTTCCAGTATTGATTCTGATTGTTTTCAACCGGGTCTGCCTGAGATAGAGTTTCATTATTAGCCTCTAAAACTTTTCCGTTAGAAAACTGTATTGTAAACCATTTTGTTTCTTCTGTCGAAGACATGGGATTCTCAACAGTTTCTAAGTTTTCAGGTAATTCGAAAACAACTGCAGTTCCGTCGCCGGTTGTGCTACTCCATTTATCGTAACCTGTATCCTGATTTGCTTTATCGACATGTCCGGTGCCTTCTTTATATTTGATAGCAAAAACACTGTATTGAGGATATCCCGGGAATTCTTTAGTATTCTTATCCAATTGAACAACCATAGGTTCTCCTGTTGCCATATAATAACGGTCTACAGAACCGTTGTAAGAAAGAGTGCGCCCCAGTTTATTCACGAGTTTAAGATCTGTATAATCGGTTCCTATGAATTTCCATAGCTGACCATCTTCTAATCCTTCAATTGGAGGGAAACAGTCCAAACGTTCTCCTTCACCCGGATCTGTCCAGACACCAGCGCCTCTTAAACCATTGATATAATACCAGGTTTCGTTGCTGTTATCTGCAGAACTAAGAGTTGGATAAGGATTTGTCATTAAATCGTTTAATTCCGCTTCAGTAAGATAATCGTTAAACAAAGCCAATCGGGAAATATTCAGATTCCCATTTTCCCTGTCATTATCTCCTGCAACCATGATTTCTTGTGCTATGTTTATGGAAAAGCGATCAGGAGTAGTAATTGTTCCATTCCGTTCGTAGGATTTAACTGTTCCGTCAGGATATACTACATAGATAGACATAGAGCTTATATTTCCATTGTCTAATTTTGCATTTACAATAATGCGGTTCCATCCTGCCTGTGCTAATTCCGGAGAATAGCCTAAACCTCCACCATTCAGTCCGATAGAACCAACTACTGCAGTTCCAGTCACTCCTGTTCCGCGAGCAAAAATGTCTGCGTCATCTTCACTTCCAAAACGATACAGAGCTGTATAATTTTGATCAAGATCTAATTTTGCATCCATCAAGAGGCAATAATTCCTTTTAAAGGTAGATGCGTCATCGCTGGTAAGATTGTGATTTATGGATAAGTAATTTGTGTATCCGTTAGCCGGATCTTTTTCTATACGAACGCTACCTACTCCGTCAACCACTTGATAAGCTGCTCCTCCATTAAGTACTATAGGTTCGCCTTTAGTGGCTTGGCCCGGATTCAAGGCATTCTTAAATTCCCAATGGCCTACCAACTTGTTTTCATTGAAAACAGTTGTTAAGTCTGTTAACTGTGCGTAAGTTCCTGAAAACAGGAAGACCGTACACAACAAAAAGAAAAGTTTCTTCATGAATTTCTGATTTTTTAATTAATAATTAACTGATTATGAGTTGTGATAAAATAAATAACAC
>JAJBTS010000374.1 GCA_020860885.1 Bacteroidales bacterium | reverse complement strand
AAAAAAATAAGTAATGACCTTTTCATTTGTATTAGATTATTTATGATTTTAGGCAAAGTTACCATTTATTCTCCAAAAGAAAAAGACCCTCATTTGAGAGTCTTATTTATTGATTATAACCAAGTTATTTGCCGATGCAGAAGTTTTTAAATACGTTGCCCAGTATCTCATCTGTACTAATCTCACCTGTAATCTCTCCCAAATAATGCATACATTCCCGGATATCCTGAGAAACTAAATCGGCAGGAATTCCGTCTTTTAATCCTTCCTCTGCTCTTTCGATAGCGCCTAAAGCTTTGGAAAGAGCTTCGTAATGACGCATATTGGTTACTACCACATCATCTTCAGTAATATCGGGTAAATTTGCTGCTTTTAATAAGGCTTTCTCCAGGACTTCCGTATTTCTCTTGAACTTTGCAGAAAGGAATATTCTTTCCGCAGGAATATGCGGAAGGAACTCTTCTTCTAAGACCGACTGCTCTTCCTCATTAAGCTTATCGATTTTATTGAATACAATAATTAGTTTTTTCTTTTTAGTACGGGGTACAATTTTATCGGCAATATATTCAATCTCCGTATTGAAATGTGTTGTATCGATCATCCAGATCACAATAGAAGCCTGATCTATCTTCTGAAAAGTACGTTTGATACCTAAGGATTCAATTTCATCCCCTGTATTACGAATCCCCGCCGTATCGATAAAGCGAAAGGAGATACCATTGATATTTATAACGTCTTCGATCACATCACGGGTAGTTCCATGAATATCCGATACAATCGCTTTGTCTTCATTTAAAAGATGATTCAATAATGTCGATTTCCCGGCATTGGTCTCTCCTACTATTACCACAGGAATTCCATTCTTTATCGCATTTCCCAAACTAAAAGAATTAACCAGCTTGTGGATTATCTCCTTAATTTTTGAAGACAATTCCAGCAGTTGAGTACGATCGGCAAACTCTACATCCTCTTCTCCAAAATCGAGCTCCAGTTCGATAAGAGAAACAAAATCGAGTAATTTAGCTCTTAGGTTCAGCAATTCTTTACTGAAACCGCCACGCATCTGCCGGATAGCCAATCGGTGAGAAGCCGCTGAAGCAGAAGAGATCAAATCGGCCACAGCTTCAGCCTGAGAAAGATCCATCTTTGCATTTAAAAAAGCACGTTGAGTAAATTCACCGGGAGCAGCCAAGGTACAACCCTGCTCTATCAGTAGTTTTAATATTTCTTGCTGAATATAAGTAGAACCATGACAGGTTATCTCTACCGTATCTTCTCCCGTGAAAGAATTAGGAGCGCGAAATATCCCGACAATTACTTCATCCAGAATATTTTCCTCTCTGAATATCTTCCCATAAGTTAATGTATAAGGCTGCTGTTCTGATAAATGTAATCCTTTCTTCGCCGGAGCAAATATCTTTTCGACAATAGAAAAGGCTTCTTTCCCTGATATACGTACAACAGCAACACCTCCCACTCCCGGAGGAGTTGAAATGGCGCAAATGGTATTACGTTCGATCATAATAAAATATTATTTACTTAACAAAGGTAATAAAAGTTATGATTGAGTCAACCGATTGACTCTTATTTCAGGAAAGCCTCAATTTATTATTAAGATAATTTATCTATATTTGCCGCATGAAAAGTTTCGGAATATCCCTTATAAAAAAAGAGTATGGGTTTATACACCCTCTTTATGCAATCTTTTTAATGGGTATATTATACATTCTTTTTCCTTCTATCAATCCCAGTGGAGATAGTTATATGTTTGCACATCAAATCCGGAGTGGGAAAGACCTGTTTTTGCCTCATCATCTGATTTATAATGCGTTTTATTATCTCTTAACCAAACTCTTTTCAATCTCCCACACCTTGAAATTCATATCCCTAATGAATGGCTTTTTTGCTGTGGGTTGTCTATTATTTTCCAATGCAATACTTTCTAAATATACGAGTAGCCTTACACGCACATTTTTACTTCTTTTTTTAGGTTCCTGTTTTGGATTTATGCGGTATGCCACTACGGGGGAAACTTATATAGTTCCTCTTTTCTTTTCTTTGTGGGCCAGTTGGTGTGCCATCTCAAAAAAGTCTGTTTTTTTAACAGGTTTGATTGCCGGAATTGCATGCCTTTTTCACCAAATCCATATTTTCTGGTGGGTGGGATTATTTATTTTTATAACGACAGCTTATCCGGAAAAACGGACAAAAAACTTTATTGAGTATGCTTTAGGATCCTGCATAATACCACTCGTTTATTTTGCTGTCTTTTATCTCACAGATTATGATTCTTCTAACATTTTAGAATATATCACTCACGATTATATCCACAATGAAGGAGTAGAATTTTCTTTTAAAAGAAAGTCTTTATTATTAACTCCTGTTAGTTTTATAAGGACTTTTTATCAGATACATGGATATTTCTTTCCATTGATTCAAAAATATTGGATTTTGAGTCTTCCTATTATTCTTTCGAGTATTTTGGGAATTCTTGGTCTTATTCAAATCAAGCGGACAAGAAGAAGAAGGAACTACAACTTATTTGACAGCCGATTCGCTCATTGCCATTTGTTAATTTTCTTTTTGCAATTGATTTTCGCTGCTATTTCCGACGGGAATGCGGAGTTTATGGTCATGCTTCCTTTCGCATTATTTTTATTCGTTTTTATCCGCTACCAGTTCAGGCAATTACCGATCTATGCATTTGCTCTCAGTGTATTTATATGGAATGTTTCTTTCGGACTCATTCCTTATCATTTTTTGGAAGTAACTCCAGATCCGGCTTTGGCCCGATACATCCGGAATCATCCGGAGGAAATTTATTACATAAAGGACAGGCAGGCAGCCCGGGAAAATTTGGCTTATCACTGCCCCGGACAAACTTTCCAATTGTATAGGATTATGAAAGATAATAAAGAGTTGGATACTCTTCTTCAACAGCACAATAGTGTTTTAAGTGATATTCTAACGAGCCGGAGTCTATCACGGGCATCCTTAACAAAAGCTACCCCTGCGGTATCGGGCTATAGTATTGAACCGGAAGACAGTATCCGGTACGATTTAGGTGTGCTGATTGTATCCCGGATAAAAAACAAACAAGAAGAGTTTATTCGATCCGAATAGGTTCTCCTAAAAATTTAGGCTGTTTGTTTATTACCAGATCAATAAAAACTTTAACTCGGGCAAACCGTTCTCTCAACTGAGTTTTGAAACCATAATTCGAACTCACATCCTGAGCATTGAAACCAACCACTTCCAATCCCTGTTGTTGTGCAATGTAAATAGCTCTTTCGTTATGAAAACGCTGAGAAATAATCGTGAACTTCTTTTGTCCGAATATCTCATTCATTCTGATAATAGAATCTAAGGTCCGGAATCCGGCATAATCCGAATAAACCTTCTCGGAAGGAATACCTCCCATAACCAAATCGTAAGTCATTTCTGCCGGCTCATTGTATGATTTCCGGCTATTATCCCCACTTACGACTATTCCATCGATCTTTCCGGCTTTATACAATTCCAATGCTGCATCGATCCGATACTTATAGTAAGGATTTATATTCCCATTACGGTTGTACTTGGAAGTTCCCAATAGTAAACCGACTTTATTTTCAGGAATAGCAATGGCATTGTCATAGATATACTTTTTACTTCCGGAAGAGATCAAATGATCTGCCAGAAATATAAATAGTAGTATTAAAAATACAAATATTATCCCTACAACAATCAGTCTTTTGAATACCATTATATTCTCTCTAAAACCTGAGTAATTAAACTATCGAAAGAACCTTTGTATTCCGTATTCATTTCCCCCGTATATCTTCCTGCAATGATCAGGCAAATAGTAACAGCCCTATGCCCCATCAGTTTTGCCAATCCTGCCAGAGCAGCACTCTCCATTTCATAATTACAAAATTTCAATCCGTTGTATTCAAAAGACTCGAGTAATAAATTTTGATCGGGAAAAGTAAGACCCAGTCGGACATGCCTTCCCTGAGGACCGTAAAAGCCATTGGCAGAACAGGTAATTCCCTTTATCATTCCTTCTCCTATCCTATCCGCAAGCTCTTTGTCGGAAGAAACAAAATAAGGTTTGGCCAGTAATGTATTCCAATGTGAATATTCTGTAAATTTTTCGGCGAGCGTGAGATTATTGACTTTCTCCCCTCCTTCATAAAAGAACAAAAGCCCATCCATTCCCATAGATATTTCCGAGACCACATAAGAACCTATCGGAACGAAAGGCTGCAAGCCTCCGGAAGTACCTATCCGAACCAAAGTCAACGGACGAAAGTCTGGTTTAACCTGCCGTTTCTCCAGATCAATATTAGCCAGGGCATCTAATTCGGTCATCACAATATCCAGATTATCACAACCGATGCCGTGAGACAATGCTGTAATACGTTTCTCTTTATACAGTCCTGTAATCATCCTGAATTCCCGGCTTTGCTGATCGAATTCCACTTTATCGAAAAAGGAAGCCACCTTACCCACCCTTGCCGGATCGCCCATCATCACAACTTTATCGGCCAACTGTTCAGGAAGTAAATGCAAATGGAAAACAGAACCATCCGCATTGATAGGAAGCTGATCAGGGGAAATTGTTCTCATAGAATTAGAAATTAAAAATTAAAAATAGAAACCAGAAACAAGAATCGGTTACTTCCTGTTTCTGGCTTCATATATTAACTAAAAAAATTAATCTTTTATAGGCTTATTATTAGGTTTATTAGGCTTTGCGATCGTTTCGCGCATGTCTGTATCCGCCTGAATATTCCTCATTTTGTAATAATCCATGATACCCAGATTTCCGCTTTTGAAAGCTTCAGCCATAGCCCTTGGGATTTCAGCTTCCGCTTCGATAACTTTCGCACGGGCTTCCTGAGCTTTCGCTTTCATTTCCTGTTCTGAGGCTACCGCCATCGCACGGCGTTCTTCCGCTCTGGCCTGAGCAATATTCTTATCAGCCTGAGCCTGGTCCATCTGAAGTTCGGCACCAATATTCTTACCTATATCGATATCGGCAATATCGATAGATAAAATTTCAAACGCTGTTCCGGCATCCAAACCTTTTCTTAATACCACTTTAGATATACTATCCGGATTTTCCAACACTTCTGCATGAGTTTCTGCCGCACCGATGGAAGCAATTATACCTTCGCCTACACGGGCAATTACTGTTTCTTCCCCGGCTCCACCGACCAATTGTTTGATATTGGCACGAACGGTAATACGGGCTCTAACCAGTAATTGGATACCATTTCTGGCTACTGCTGCGATAGGAGGCGTATCAATTACTTTAGGATTAACCGACATCTGTACCGCCTGAAACACATCGCGACCGGCCAGATCAATCGCTGTCGCCATCTGGAAAGTCAGATCAATATTCGCTTTTTCTGCAGAAACCAACGCATGAACCACACGTTCTACATGTCCTCCTGCAAGATAATGCGCTTCCAACTGATCCCGTGTTATATTTTTTAATCCCGCTTTGTGCGCTTCAATCATCGCATTCACAATTACTGGGGGCGGAACCTTCCTCAATCTCATGAGGAAAAGTTGAACCAAAGAGATATTGACTCCTGATGCCTTCGCATTGATCCACAATACAAAAGGCACATAATAAAAGAATATAGACAGCAAAATAATAGCTGCTATAACCAACACAATCCAAAGAAATGCTCCTGTTGTTGCCATTTTTATTTATTTAAAATTTATTTTGTTTTTACTAATAACTGTGTAGGGGATACTTTCACAACCTCTATTTCCGTATCTTCATCAATAAAATCTCCTATCGATTTCCCTTCCATTACAGTATCGTTGACTTTAACTTTCCCAATAGGGTTCAGGCGGGAAATAGTCATTCCCGTATCCCCTATTTCCACACCAATATCTTTTCTGGATGCTACAGTAGAATCTACATCCGTTTTCAATGCTATCTTATCCAAAGCTTTGGATTTAATCAGATAAACAAACAGAAAAGCTGTTATAACCAGAACAGCAACTAAAGTAATGACTCCCACTGTGGTTCCCAGGCTGGTAAATGCATAATACACACCTCCCAAAGCAAACAGCCCCCCTGCAATAGCTGCAATAGTTATACCAGGAATCAGGAATATCTCCACCAGGATAAGTATGATACCTACTGCACAAAGAACTATAACAATTAAAATATCCATAAACACTTATTTATTTGAAGTTCTCAAATATTTAATTTCAAGATTACGCGCATTCATAGCAGCTTCTTCCTGCTGCACAACCAGTTTTTCCATACGGGATTCATTCGACAATATGGATGAACGCAAACTTTGTTTCTTAGTATTATTTCCACCGGCGTATTCTTTACGCTGACTATCCAGTTCAATTTCCAGATCCCGCATAGCAGCATTCAATTGCTGGAATTTCAGGAATGACTGCTTGGCTGCATCATTCTCAAAATCATTCAACGTATAATAAATAATATTATCATTGATCACAAAGAAAAAATCCCGTGCAGCTTTATTCTGCTCTTCCTGAATGTTTTTACGGGCTTGAGTTAGGTGAGCCTGATAATCACTTCCCAATTTCCAGCTGTCCCGGATAGAAGTAATCTTTGCGCGGCTTATCAATTCCTCGTCACTGTTTGCATGGATCGGAATAATCTCTTCATTAGGTATAAAAGTGTATACTACCACTTTATTTTCCGGCATAAACCGATCCGTCGCAAAATATCCCAGATTATTGATTTCATCAATAGCCATCATATAGTCGTTCGCAATGGAATTAAAAGGCATACCCATCTGATTAGGACTCAAATAAGTATCGTTATTGATATTATAGCGGGTGATAAACAGATCGTATCCTCCTATGGAATTATTTCCTGTCGATGCAAAATAGACTGTCATTCCATCCTGCAATACAAAAGGGTAATTGTTGTTGGGAATAGAATCGTCCGATAAATCCAGTTCTTTTTTATCGGACCATTTATCTTGAAGTTTTATTTCGGAAAAGATACGATATCCTCCATCTTCTCCTTTTTCAGCATAAAACCTTTTGTCTTTCAGAGGATTAAGATAAATCACCTGATCACCGTTTTTTTCCAGTGAACCACTTTCAGCACTCAATGAATAAGCATCTAGAAAAGTTCTCTTGTCCAGGATCATACTATCGATGATCTGGATATTTTCACACCGCGACAACATTCTGGCAGCACGTTCGGCACGTTGAATCAACGGAACTACTTCTTCAGCCTGTGCTGTCTTTTTATCTTTGGTCAAAGCCTCTTTATACTGGGTATATGCCGTAGCCGATTCTTCAAACTCATACAACAGGTAAAGCGTTCTGGCCAACGAATGATAGGCTTCCGTTATTTTCCTTCCTGCAGCAAATACGAGATATTCTTTTGCTTTCTCCGGCTGTCCGGTTTCTAACAAACAAGTGCCATACCAATGATTATAAGAGGCATTTCTGGGAGAAGATTTAATTGCTTTTTCAAAAATAGGCAATGCTTCCGCATACTTTCCTTCCTGATACAATGCTTTTCCGTCGTTAACAGATTGAGCATATAAAGAGGTTACCGCTAAGGAGAAAGTTACAAAAACACATACAAAATATCTCATTCTTGTCTCACTTATTAATTTACTGTCTCAAAGATAGTAATATTTTTCAGTAAACGGAAAGCACTGAATAGGATTAGCAGACAAAAATTTATTATATATTGTTAAGTGAAGACTGTAAACTGTTAAATTACCTCTACATCCTGTTCTTTTAATAATTCCAGCCCAATATCTTTTAATTTAAACTTTTGAATTTTACCACTTCCCGTTAATGGATATTCCTGTACAAAAAAGATATATTTGGGGATTTTATGACGGGCAATTTTCCCACGGCAGAAATCCCTCACCTCTTCGGGAGCAATAGTAACATTTTCCTGCGGAATAATAAAAGCCCCTACTTCTTCACCGTATTTAGGAGAAGGTATACCGGCTACCTGAATATCTTTCACTCCAGGTAAATGGTACAGGAATTCTTCTATTTCCCGGGGATAAATATTTTCGCCGCCCCGGATAATCATATCTTTGATTCTTCCTGTAATGCGGTAATAACCATTTTCATCCTTAACACCCAGATCTCCGGAATGTAGGAATCCGTTTTTATCTATTACTTCCGCTGTAGCTTGTGGATTCTTGTAATAACCCTTCATTACCAGATAACCTTTACAGCAAACTTCTCCCTGTACGCCTACCGGACATTCCTCCCCAGTCTCAGGATCCAGTATTTTCACCTCGGTGAAAGGATATTCCTTACCGACTGTCGTACAACGGGCTTCAAAAGGATCTTCAATAATCGAATGAGTCATCCCCGGAGAAGTCTCAGTAAGTCCGTATACACTGGTAATATAAGTAATATGTAACTGATCTGTAACTTTCCGCATCAGTTCAATAGGGCACAAAGATCCGGCCATAATACCTGTCCGCAAAGAAGATACATCAAACATGGAAAACATCGGATGATTCAGTTCTGCTATGAACATTGTAGGAACACCATGCAAAACCGTACACCTTTCCTTATGAACCGAGGCTAAAACCACCAAAGGATCAAAACGTTCCACCATAACCTGAGTCGTTCCATGCGTAAGGCAAGCCATAGTCGCCAAAACAACTCCGAAACAATGGAACAAAGGTACGCAACAACAGATCTTGTCGTCTGAAGTATAATTCATTCCCATACCTGTAAAATACCCATTGTTCACTACATTATAATGGGTTAGCATCACCCCTTTCGGGAAACCGGTAGTTCCTGAGGTATATTGCATATTCACAACATCTTCACACTTAACAAGCGACTTCGCTTCTTCCAGCCTATGATGTGGAACCGTATTCCCTAAAAGCAATAATTCGGCGGTATTATACATTCCCCGGTATTTTTCCTGACCGATGAAAACGACATTCTTCAGAAAAGGAAAACGTTGGCTTTTTACATATCCCCGTTGAGAAGTTTTTAGCTCGGGCAACATGGCATACACCATATCGATATAACTTCCGTCAAAAACACCTTCGGTTATACACAGAGTATGAATATCAGAATCTTCCATCAGATATTCCAGTTCGTGTTGTTTATAATTGGTATTTACGGTTACTGCCACCGCTCCTATTTTAGCTGCCGCATAAAGAAAAGTAAGCCAATCCGGAACATTTGTCGCCCATATACCTACATGCGTATTCTTCTTTACACCTATAGACATAAGCCCTTTTGCCATATTATCGACCCTCTCGTTAAACTGTTTCCAGGTAAAACGCAAATCGCGGTCGGAATAAACCATATATTCTTTATCAGGAGTAGTACTGGCCCAAAATTCAAGCCATTGCCCTATCGTTCTTTCAGTTAATTGCATAAAATTAAGAATTGAGAATTGTTACAATTGAAAGGGAGTGTTTTCTATAAATTTCAACTTTCAATTTTCCATTAATCAAATAGGAGTATAAACCACTGCCAGTATTTTAGCTCCATCTCCGTTAGCAGCATGAACATGATGGGCCACAATCGAATCGTAATAAATACTATCTCCTTCTTCCAGTATATAAACATCGTTCCCGTAAGAAATTTCAATTATACCTTCGAGGCAAAATATAAATTCTTCCCCTTCATGAGAAGACAAAATAAAATCTACTCCTTCTTCTTTCGGATTAATACGGATAATAAAAGGCTCCATGTGCCTTCCTGATTTATCTGCCGATAAAGAATAATAATCCATATGTGTGCGGGAAGAAGACTGATCGGTAGAAAAACTAACCGTTTCCCTGTAATTGGTTTTCCGGGATACCACCGGCCCCAACGAATCCTGATCATCCAGAAATGTCCCGAGCCTCACACCCAAAACACGAGCTATTTTGATAAGTGGCGCTAAAGAAGGTAGATCTTTATTTTCTTCTATCCTTGTCACCTGGTCCATACTCAATCCGGATCTCTCCGACATTTCTTCCGGAGAAATAAATTTCGATTCTCTTAATGATTTAATTCTGTTACCTATAAGTTTGTTAGGGCTCATACATATTCAATTATTATACTTTGACCCGCAAAAATAATAGATTATTTATAAA
>JAJBTS010000248.1:4098-10093 GCA_020860885.1 Bacteroidales bacterium | reverse complement strand
AATGTATAAAAAATCACCAGGAGAACAAAGGCTTATTGTGATTAGATTTCAAATATTTAACAAATATATCCTTTATTTTGTTAAAATCCAACTATTTTTATTAAATTAAGCAAAACAATTACAAAACTTAATTTATGACTAAGAAAGTATTAGGGTTAGACATAGGTACAAACTCGATAGGATGGGCGTTAGTAGATTATATAGCAGATAGTGGAAAAAACAGATTTCAACCTTCCGGCATTATTGATATGGGTAGCCGGATTATACCCATGGATGCCGCTGCCTTAAGTGATTTCGACAATGGAAACTTAAAGACGCAAACAGCCGAACGAACCAGATACCGTAGCAGCCGGCGCCTTCATGAACGTTTTTTGCTACGTCGCGAACGGCTGCACAGGGTCCTGAATATTTTAGGGTTTTTACCGGATCATTATGTAAAATACATAGATTTCGGGAAAAATCCCGGGAAATTCTTACCCCATTCGGAACCGAAAATTGCTTATTCCTTAAACGAAGAAACTGCTAAGTATGAGTTCTATTTCAAAGAATCATTTAACGATATGATACGGGATTTTGTCTCCTGTCAGCCCGAGCTGGTGAAAGATGGCAAAAAAGTTCCTTACGACTGGACCCTTTATTATTTGAGGAAAAAAGCTCTATCAGAAAAAATTACAAAAGAAGAATTAGCCTGGCTGATCCTGCATTTTAATCAAAAGAGAGGCTACTATCAGCTGAGGGGCGAAGAGGAGGATATCAACGAAGCGAAAGAATATCAGAAACTGAAAGTAATTAATGTCGAGGATTCGGGGGACAAAAAAGGGGATGCCGTATGGTATAACGTATTCTTGGAAAATGGTGACATTTATAAAAAGTTAAGCAGGATACCTCTCGACTGGATGGGTGAAACCAAAGAGTTTATTGTTACAACTAAGATCGAGAAAGATAATAATGAAAAGCGCTCTTATAGTATTCCGACGGAAGAAGACTGGACATTGATCAAAAAACGGACCGAAAACGAAATAGATAATTCCCATAAAACAGTAGGTTCTTATATCTACGATACATTATTGGCTAATCCCGATCAGAAGATAAAAGGTAAGCTTATCCAAACGATCGAACGTACATTTTATAGAAAAGAACTCAATCAGATATTAAAGAAACAGCAAGAATTTCATTCGGAACTAAATAATCCTGAATTGTATAATCTTTGTATTCAAGATTTGTACCGAAGCAATGAAGCCCATCGGAGCAGTATCCAAAACAAGGATTTCATATATCTTTTTGTTAATGATATTATTTTCTATCAACGTCCATTGAAAAGTAAAAAATCGCAGATAGAAGATTGCCAATATGAATACAGAACTTATAAAAACCCTGAAACTGGAGAGTTTGAAAAGGAATATTTAAAATGTATTCCTAAGTCCCATCCTCTCTTTCAGGAGTTCCGGTTGTGGCAGTTTCTGAATTATGTAAGGATTACTAAAAAGGAAGACGGATCCGATGTGACCGACTCGTATCTTCCTGATGAAGATAGTTATGTGGCATTGTTTAACCGGTTAAAGGAAAAGAAAGAAATAAATCAGAAATCATTTTTATCCTCTATCAAAACAGCTAAACTGAAAGATACGGAATTTAGCTGGAATTATGGAGATAAAACTCTTCCTATGTGCCCTACACATGCCGAATTTACAAACCGTTTGAAACAGGCAGGATTGGAGGAAAATTTCTTTACTCCGTCAAGAGAGGAACATTTGTGGCACATTCTCTATTCTGTAAATGATAAAGAGGAAGTGAAACAAGCATTGAGATCTTTTGCTGTAAAATATGAAATAGCAGATACGGAAGGATTTGTAGCAGAGTTTAAAAAAATAAAGCCTTTTGATAAAGACTATGCTTCTTATTCGGCAAAAGCTATAAAAAAGCTGCTGTCTCTGATGCGGATGGGGAAATATTGGGATGAAAAAGCAATAGATGAAAGGACAAAAGACCGTATAAACAAATTGATTGACGGAGAACATTGTGAAACAATAAGCGCCACTACCCGGGAAAAAGTAGAAAAAGAATTAGGAGAAAAATTAAGTATTTCTCTATTTAAGGGATTACCGCTCTGGCTGGCGTGTTACGTAGTATACAACCGGCATTCGGAAGCAAGTGAAGTTACCCGGTGGGAGTCTCCCGAAGATATAAACCTCTTCCTGAAGAAATTTAAACAGCATTCACTCCGTAATCCGATAGTAGAACAGGTTGTTACGGAAACCCTACGGGTAGTACGCGATATTTGGGAGAAACACGGTAGTTTATCTGAAATTCATATAGAGCTGGGCCGGGAAATGAAAAACCCGGCAAATAAACGGCAGGAAATAACCCGCAGGAATCAAGAAAATGAAAATACAAACCTTCGTATAAAAGCTTTATTGTCCGAGTTGAAGAACGAAGGCAACGATGTACGCCCGGAATCATTGTCTCAACAGGAACGCCTGAAAATTTACGAAGAAGGTGTATTGGGTTCCGATATTGAAATACCGGAAGATATTATAAAAATTACGCGGCAGAAACAGCCTTCGCAATCCGAAATACTCCGCTATAAATGCTGGCTCGAACAGGGATATTGTTCTCCCTATACGGGAAAGCCTATACCTTTAAGCAAATTATTTACCAGTGAATACGATATAGAGCATATTATCCCGCAAGCCCGGTATTACGATGATTCGTTCAGTAATAAAATAATTTGTGAAAGGAGCGTCAATAAAGATAAAGGTGGTAGGCTGGCTTGTGAATACATCCGGCAAGAAGGCGGCAAAGAGGTAGAACTGGGCAATGGCAAACGGGTAGCTATTTTCTCTTTTGACGAATACGAAGATTTTATCAAACGTAATTTTAAGAACTCTTCCCTGAAAAAGAAAAAATTACTGATGGATGAGATACCCGATACTTTTATTGAACGACAGATGAATGATACCCGTTACATAAGTCGCTACATCAAAGGATTGTTATCGAATATTGTCAGGGAAGAAAACGATCAGGAAGCTACATCGAAAAATATAATTTCAGTGACCGGAGCAATAACTTCCAAATTGAAAGAAGACTGGGGACTCAACGATATCTGGAATAAAATAATAACTCCCCGCTTCGAGCGGTTGAATGACTTAACTCAATCTGCCAATTATGGTTATTGGATAGACAAACAAACGTTCAGGATTCAGGTTCCCGAAGATTATCAGAGAGGATTCAGTAAAAAACGTATCGACCACCGTCATCATGCACTGGATGCGCTTGTAATCGCCTGCGCGACCCATTCGCATGTTAATTTCCTGAATAATGAATCGGCTAAATCATCTTCTAAGGAAACCCGCTACGATTTGAAAATGAAGTTATGCACCAAGGACAGGCAAGGAAAATGGTTGCTTAAAAAACCATGGAATACTTTTACCCAGGACACAAAAACAGCTCTGGATAATATTATCATCAGCTTCAAACAAAACCATCGTATCATCAATAAGTCGACCAATAAGTATCAGAAATATGAAAATGGTGAGAAGAAAACAATTGTTCAGACAGGAGACAACTGGGCGATAAGGAAACCTTTGCATAAAGAAACAGTTTTCGGAAGAGTAAATTTACAACTCAAAAGAACCGTGCCTTTATCCACTGCTTTAGAAAACTGGCAAAGGATAGTAGATAAAGAGATCCGGGATAAAATAAAACAATTGAAAAACGATAAGTCGGATAAAAAACAGATTTTAGATTATTTCAGAAAATCGGATAATCGTTATGCTGAGAAAGACGTATCAAAAGTAGAAATATATTATTATAGCAACGAGAAAGATCCTTTGGTAGCCTCCCGCAAGGCTCTGGATAGTAAATTCACCATCAAAAATATAGACGCTGTAACCGATACAGGGATCCGGAAAATATTATTGAATCATCTTGAAAAATACCAGGGAAATACCGAAAAAGCATTTTCTCCCGAAGGGATTGAAGATATGAATAAAAACATACGGTTATTAAATAATGGGAAATTCCATAAGCCTATTTATAAAGTGCGGCTATCGGAAAGCTTAGGTAGTAAATTCCAGGTAGGGGAACAGGGAAACAAAATCTCGAAATATGTAGAAGCAGCAAAAGGGACTAATCTGATCTTCGCTGTTTATATATCGGATAAAGGTAAACGAAGCTTCGAGACAATTCCTTTGAACATCGTAATCCAAAATCTTAAACAGGGAGATAGCGCAGCACCTCTAATCAATCAGAAAGGAGAAAAATTATTATTCACCCTTTCTCCTAATGATTTGGTTTATGTACCTACGGAGGATCAATTGGAAAGTATGATAGATATAAAAGATGTGGAAAAGAATAAGGATAGAATATATAAAATGGTGTCGGCATCGGGATACCAATGTTTTTTTACACCTTATTTTATCGCATCTCCTATCGTACCAAATATCGAATTAGGGTCAAACAATAAGTCAGAAAGAGCTTGGGATATGACGATGATAAAAGATATATGTATTAAGTTGAAAACAGACAGACTTGGAAGTATAACCGTAACATAATAAGCCTATGATAAAGAAAACACTCTATTTTGGTAATCCTGCATATTTGAGCATTACAAATAAACAGATGATTATAAAACTTCCGGAAGTAGAAAGTGCAGATGTTCCCGTTTCGTTCAAAGAACAATCGAAGAAAAGTATACCTATAGAAGATATTGGTGTCGTTATCCTGGATAATAAGCGGATAACAATTACTCATGGATTGATAGAAGCTCTTCTCGACAATAATGTGGCTCTGGTCACCTGCGACTCGTCACGGATGCCGGTAGGACTGATGCTTCCTTTGCAGGGTCATTCGACTCAAACGGAACATTTTCGGGAACAGATAGAGGCCACGCAACCCCTCAAAAAGCAACTCTGGCAGCAAACAGTCAAAGCAAAAGTAAAAAACCAGGCCACTCTGTTGGAATCAAAAAGAAACATGGATGCAACTCCTATGTTTAAATGGGTTGATGAAGTAAAAAGCGGCGACCCTGATAATTATGAGGCGCAGGCTGCTGCCTATTTCTGGATGAATATTTTTCCGGATATTCCTGATTTCCGCCGGAACCGGGAAGGAATTCCTCCAAATAATTTACTGAATTACGGATATGCTATCTTACGTGCGGTAATCGCTCGTGCTATAGTTTCATCGGGAATGTTACCGTCACTAGGCATTTTCCACAGGAATAAATACAATGCTTATTGTCTGGCAGACGATATGATGGAGCCCTATCGCCCCATAGTGGATAAGGTTGTAATAGATATAGTAGATTCCGGGGCAGACCTATCCGAATTAAATACTGAATTGAAACAAGCGCTTTTATCTATTCCTGTCCAGGATGTAATGATGAATGGTCTGCGCCGTCCTTTGTTGGTTGCGGCCTCTCAGACTGCCGCCAGTCTGTACAAATGCTTCTCCGGCGAATTACGTAAGATCGTATATCCCGATATAATGGTTTAATGGGAATGAGTTTATCCAGATTAAATGAATACAGGATTATGTGGGTAATGGTATTTTTTGATTTGCCGACCGAGACTAAAAAAGAGCGCAAAATGTATGCGGACTTTCGCAAAAAACTCATACAGGATGGCTTCACAATGTTTCAATTCTCCATTTATTTGCGTCACTGTGTAAGGCGGGAAAATGCGACCGTACACATCACCCGGGTAAAAAAGAGTTTACCGCCCAAAGGGTATGTCGGGATTTTATGTATTACAGACAAACAGTTTGAAGCTATGGAACTTTTTTATGAGAAAAAAGAAAAAAACATCTCTACTCCCTACCAGCAATTAGAGCTGTTTTAGAAAATAAAAAATCGGGAAGCTTCCCGATTTTTATCGTGATATACAAGCTTTTCTTTAATTCTAAATATTGTTGTAATTCCCTGATATATAACATCATTAGGAGGGTAGGCTGTATATCCTCACACAAATGTACTAATTTGAAAGCTAATCACAAC